>CACYDQ010000059.1 GCA_902773215.1 uncultured Spirochaetaceae bacterium
AAACACAGTGGAGATAATCGGGATCGAACCGACGACCTTATGATTGCGAACCACACGCTCTACCAACTGAGCTATATCCCCAAATCGAATATAAATACTATATAGAATTCTGGAACTTTAATCAAGGGGGTACAGGCTGGTTGGAAACTTTTTACTGCAAATTTGGCATCAAACGGCGGAAGCTCCCGCCCGTATCGTGGTCTATCTGCATGAGGTTCCGGGCCAGCTGCTCAAGTGCGGCCTGCGGTCCCTGGTTGAAGATGGACACGTTGTCAGAGGCAATACGCAACTGCTCCAAAATTCTGCCAGAGCATGCGACACCTTCCGCGCTCGCAAGGAAAGGTTCCTGCGCCTTTATGATGCCACGGAGAAAAATCGTAAAGAGGGCACGGGGCCTGAACGAGCCGCAGGATGCCATGACGGAAGCGGCATCGGGGAAATGCCCCTGGGCTATCTCGGCAAAATATGATGCCGCAGCTGCCATGACCTGCTCGGGCTTTATGTCCAGGTAAGACTGAAGAAAGCCACCCACGTCCTCGGGCATCTTGGAATGCGTGAAGCTCGGGTCATAATGGAAAATACGGCTTATGACCTTTTCCTGCTGCTCGCGGCTGCGCTCAAAGAAGTTATATGTCCTGACCCGGCTCAATATCGTCGGGAGCATCGCGCTCCGCCTCTGCGTGGTCAGGATGAAAATCAAATCCTCGGGCGGTTCCTCAAGGATTTTGAGCAGGGCATTCCTCGCACTGTCAGCCATGCGGTCGGCGTTCTCCAGCACCATCACTTTCTTGCCCTCCCCGCTCTTCAGGTGTGCCCATGAGGAGATGTTCCGTATCTGGAAAACAGGGATGGAATCATACAGGAAGGAAGACTCAAGCTTCTCCGCATCCTTTTCCACGGAGTCAAGGATTTTCTGCAAGTCATCGGGGGCAGGAACCGTCCTTCCCGGCGTAAGCGGCTCGAGTGATTCGTTGATGGACTGGAGCAGGGGAGCGGTCTTAGAAACCTTGTCATCTCCATCCCAGAGAATCGGGCTGAAGCGGAGGGTAAGCTTGCGGACAGCCCGCAGGTACAGGTGGCGGGCCGCCTCCAGATGGGAGGAATTCTTCGCGTTCTGGGAAAGCAATGTCGCTTTGGCAGCCCGAATCTCGAGCGTCCTGTCACCGGGCCCCGCAAGCAGCATGCCCTGGCTGACCAGGACCTTGTGCTGCAGGCAGGAGGGGCAGGTGCAGTTCCACAGGCCCTTCGTGCCGGAAGACCTGCACGAGAGGACGCGGGCTGTCTCCAGCGCGGTGGAAAGCTTGCCTGAGGCGGCAGGCCCCGCAAGGAGTATGGAGGGAGGCAGCCCCCCGCTCCCTATGTCCCGGGCAAGCAGGTCGGACGCGCTCTGGAAAAGGATGTTCTCAAACATTGGCAGCCCTGCCCGACGCAAGAAGGAGCCATGCCGATGTTGAGGCCGCCCCCTCCTGCGGGACCGGCAGGCTTGTGTTTGCAAGGAATATCTGGAAAATCTTGTAGAAGATGCTCCCTGTCAGTATCGGAGAGACATCGAACCAGGGCTGCACGGTCAGAATTATCAGGACAAGGGCGACAATGGCAAGCCCCTCAACAACACCGAACGCGAAGCCGAGCAAGCGGTTCAGCTGACCAAGTATCTTGCCCTCAAAAATTTTCCCGACGACCTGTTGTATCACCTTCACGATGAGGAACACCAAGATGAACACAAGGACAAAGGCGAAGATGTTTGCAAGGACTGCGAAATGCACGTAAGGCAAGAGCTTGACGGCAAGAATCTTATAGCCGAAGATGGCGGCCCATATAGCAATGAGCGGTGCCCCCCGGTCAAAAAGCTCATCCACGAAGCCCTTGAAGCAGGCGATTATCGCGAAAGCCGCGACCACGACGAAAAAGACCAGATCAATGATTGGAAGCTGTGCTGGCATGATTCACTCCATCTAAAATTATATTTGCTATCTGACGCGCGGGGCGGGAATTCCCGCATATCCCTCCTGCCGCATCTGACATTTTTTTGCGCGTATCCGCGTCAAGCAGTTTCTCCAGAGTCTCCCGCAAGTGAGCGGAATCGGCGGACTCCCCCTCCAGGACGAGGGCAGCCCCCGCATCGGCGAAGAAGCGGGCATTGTCCACCTGGTCGCCCCGGGTGCCGCTCCCCATGAGCGGGACAAGGAGCATAGGCTTATGGCAGACAGCGCACTCCCAGATTGAGTTCGCGCCCGCCCGCGCGAGAATCACGTCCGCCGCTTTCAGGACGGAGGGCATCTCGGCATAGATGAACGCATAGGGCAGATAGCCGCCGTCACGCCTCATCAACTCCGGATGCTCGTCGGCAAAGGCCCTGCCCGTCTGGTGGACGACGATGAAGCGTTCCTTGAGCCAGTCCAGGTTCTCCGTCACAAGCCCGTTGATTTGCCGTGCCCCCAGGCTGCCGCCCAGGACAAGGAGCAGGGGCTTTTCAAGCGGAGACGTCAGCCCCAGAAAGGCACGTCCTGCCTCCGCCCCTCCGTCATCCGTCGCATAGAAAACCGGGCGGACGGGGTTTCCCGTCACGACGCATTTGCCGGCCAGCCCTTTCTTGAGGTAACCGGCAGTCTGCTCGTAAGACAAAAGGATTTTCCGGGCTCCTTTGGCATTCAGCCGGGTCGCAAGTCCGGGCGTGAAGTCGCACTCGTGGGTGTAATAGGGAATACGCAGGATG
>CACYDQ010000060.1 GCA_902773215.1 uncultured Spirochaetaceae bacterium
GTGAGCTTGGAAGCCCTTGACCAAATTGGCACGAAGGAAAGGGAGCTGGGTGCGTTCGCAAAGCTGAAGAAGCACATTCCGGAAGCCCAATGTCTCCTCATTACGAGTAGCGAGGAGGGCGAGACGGAATACGAGGGAACACGAATATCCGTGCTTCCTGCGTGGAAGTGGCTGCTCGGCCGGTAGCCCTCCCCTACACTTCCCCAGGAACGACTATAAGTCCCCAGACTCGACTACACGTCGCCGGACTCGAATCGTTCCAGGAAAACCGTGCGGAACTGCTCAAAACGGTCCTCGGCGATGGCGGCCCGGATGCCGTTCATCATGTCGTGCAGGAAGTAGAGGTTGTGGTAGCTTGCGAGCATGGACGACAGTATCTCCTGCTCGCGGAAGAGGTGTCGGAGGTATGAGCGGGAGTAGGTCTGGCAAACGGGGCACCGGCACTCCGGGTCAATGGGATTCCAGTCCTTCTCGAACCTTTTCTGCTTTATGGAAAGCATACCCTTCCGCGTGAAGTACATCCCGTGCCGGGCAATCCTCGTGGGCTGCACGCAGTCGAACATATCGATTCCATCCCCGACCGCCTCGAAGATATACTGGGGCGTTCCGATTCCCATGACGTAGCGGGGCTTGTCCCGCGTGATGAACTGCACGGTATGGCGGAGCATGCGGGCAAATTCCTCAGGCGGCTCGCCCACGCTCAGGCCACCTATCGCAAGGCCGGGCGTGTCCAGAGCGCTGACGAATTCCGCGCTCTCCTTGCGGAGGTCCTCAAAGAAGTTCCCCTGCACGATGGGGAACAACACGCCCTTGTAGCCCGCCTCCTGCTGCTTCTTCCACTCGGCGACGGCTCGGTTTGCCCAGTCCGACGTTATCCGCAGGGCCCGCTCGGCCTCCTTCCGGTCCACGCCCCAGCCCGAGCAGATGTCCAGCTGCATCTGGATGTCGGAATTCAGGTCCGTCTGCGCCTGCACGACGTTTTCCGGGGTAAAGAAGTGCTTGCTGCCGTCTATGTCGCTCCTGAAGGTCACGCCCTCGCTGTTGAACTTGCGCAGAGCGGAAAGCGAAAAGACCTGGAAGCCGCCCGAATCCGTCAGGAAGTTGCGCTCCCAGCGGGTAAAGCCGTGCAGCCCCCCCGCCTCCCTGACAAGGCCCGTGCCCGGCCGCAGGTAGAGATGGTAGGTGTTTGCAAGGATTATCTCAAATCCTATCTCCTCAAGCGACTCCCGGCTGACGGCCTTGACCGTCCCCTTGGTGCCGACCGGCATGAAGACCGGCGTGTGCACCACGCCGTGCGGCAGATGAAGAATGCCCGTCCGGGCAAGAGAGTCTTTGTTCTCGTGGAGGGTCTGGAAAAAAACATCGGACATAGGTCGATTATAGAGGACGGCCAGAGAAAAAGCAAGCTACAGTCTTTCTTCGTGAAAGAGGGCGTAGGCATCAATGCCGTTTATGACCGTCCCCTCGGGGTAGGCCTTGAGCAGGTTTGCCCGCCCGTCCACCAGGTGCCGGCTCGTTATGCCGTACTTTATGGAAAGCTCAGCCTCCATCAGGGCGGCGTAATGATCGGCGAGGCGGACCAGGCGGCCGTCCACCGGGCGGAAAGAGTCCTCGTTGTAGCGTGCGTTCAGATCCTCCCAGCTGACATGGACGGCGTGGGAATCAATCATGACCCGGTTGGAGAACTCATCGTTCGTAAAATAGAGAATCTCGTCCCGGTAGAAGTCGTCCATCAAGGGGACAAGCTCCTGTGCGACAATCAGGTCCTCGATGTTCTTGACGACGTTGGGCAGGGCGGAGGTCGCCTGCTTGACCGGGGAGATGATGTCCCGGGTAACTGACTCGGGGAGGTCATGGAAGAGGGCCGAGAAAAAATTGTCATAAGACCTGACCGCGCACATCTTCTCTCCGGTCTCCCGTTCCAAAAGCAGGGTCAGGACGGCGACAAAGAAGCTGTGGCCGAGCACGGATGTCTTGGGGACGCGGGGGGTCTGGTTCCAGCGGGTCTGGAATCGCAGCTGCTCTATCCGCATCAGGAAGTCGAAAGGTTTCTGCCGAGTTATCAGCATCTGAAGGCCCCGCAGGTCCAGGTACTGCTGCAAGTCGGCGTTTATCTGCGTACGGATATTCTCCAAGCGGGCAGCCTCGTTGACGGGGCTTATCATCTCAAGCTCGCGCAATGTCGAATACTTGTGGGCGGCGCGGAAAATGCGGGCCGTCTCCTCCTGCCCCGGGGCAAAGGGAATCGTCCCGCTCATGTTGCCGACGTAGACGGTAAAGCGCTTGAACAGATCCCTATCGTCCATGAGCTTCTTGTACTGCTCCAGGACCCACTCGTTGAGCTTGATGAATTCATCGGGATACTCGGTCTTGATAAGACGCTGTACGGGACTCTTTATGTCGCAGAGGGCAATCTTCCGCAGGAGATCAAAGAGGGAGGCGTATATCATCCACTCCCAGTCTACCTGGATCCCCCGCGCCTCCTCGTACTTGCCGATGATGTAGGCGCTGAACATCTTCTCCGCGTCCTTGTCCATCTCCACGATGTCAAAGGGGCGGACGAGGTCGTTCCAGCGGACAATGGAAAAGCCCTCAAAAATCTTGAGGGCAAGGTTCCTGTTCATTTGCTCGCGCCGGACTTCATGTCGGCATCGAGCTTGTTTTTCCAGACGACGGCCTTCTTTTTGATTTCCTCGGAGGCCTCGTTGTCGCTCAGGGCCATTGCGACGCGGCGGGCAGCAATCAGCAGGTTGACCGCCTGCTTCATGTCATCGGCGCGGCGGCTTCCCAGCTCGTACTTGTCACGGTAGTCCATCGCGCTGTCGTCAAGCAGCTTGCGGATAAGGCGGATGTACAGGACGGAAGTCTCGTAATCGGGAGAATTGGGGTCAAAGTTGTCCTTGGCGGCCTGCTTCATATCAAGGAGATTCTTGGCGATAACGACAAAGCGGCCCCGGATTTCCACGAAAGTCCACTTCCACTTGGAGTTGTCACCGAAGGCGTCCGCAAGCAGCTTTATCGTCAGCCCGAACTTGCGGACCAGATAGTAACGCTGCTTTATCGGGATGCTCGCAATCGTCGCGAGTCTGGGCTCCAGGTCGGCATAGGGGCAGTCAACGAAGTTCGAAACCACGTCCTCCACGTAAATCAGGGCCTTGTAGATTATTTTCCGCGCGTCGTTGAGCGCGTCATTGTTCTTGAAGTTGAGTATGTTCACGGACAGGGTGTTCTGCGCCATGTACAAAGAGGAAAGGGAGAGCATCATGTCGGCGAGGGCAAGCTTCTTTATCTCCGCCCCATCACTGTTAGCCTTGATTTCGGCGTTCTGAGCCTTCTCCTTGTCCAGAACCGCCTTTATCTGCTCCTTGATGGGTTTGCAGCGGTCGCTGAACTCGGTCCTCTTCTCATTACTAGTTGCCATCACATACCTCCGAACTTTTGAAGCATGGCAGCGGCATGCCCAAGCGACTGCTGTGAGTCGCTGTCGCCCGAGAGCATCCTTGCTATCTCTTTGACGCGGTCCTGCCCACCCACCGGGAACACGTCTGTCGATGTGCTGTCTCCAGCGACATCTTTGGCTATCTTTATCTGATTATCGGCAAAAACCGCAATACTCGCAAGGTGCGTTATGCACAAAACCTGCTTGTTCACGGACAATTTCTTCATGTGCTCGCCCAGCGA
>CACYDQ010000061.1 GCA_902773215.1 uncultured Spirochaetaceae bacterium
CCAGCACATTGTCCAAGTCAAAGAACTTGTAGCAGGAGTAGTTGCCCCGGTATTCCAGGAAGCCCTTGGCCTTGAGCCGGGCGACCAGCTCGTTGCCGTCCTGGAATTTCAAGGAGAAGCCGGGAAAGGATGCGACCATGCCGGAAAGTCGTTTTCTCGTGTCATCGCTTATGTCCGCAGACTGGATGATTATGTCCACGTCCCTGCCGCAGTCCTTGTGGGCCTCAAGCAGGCTCTTCAATGCGACGGCGAGCTTGACCCGGTAAGACTCGGTTATGCTGTACAGTATGACGGTTTTCATTTTGGGAATCTGTGATTTGTCCAAATGGATTTACAAAAAAAGGCAAGGCTGGATTATCAAACCCGGCCCTGCCCTTTCACAAGCCTATGTCAGACTCAGCTGCCGTAGGTGGCGATGAAGACACCGGCGGCAATCGCCGTGCCGATAACGCCGGAGACGTTCGGTCCCATCGCGTTCATCAGCAGGAAGTTGGACGGGTCTTCCGCCTGTCCCACCTTGTTGGCGACGCGGGCCGCCATAGGAACGGCGGAAACACCGGCAGAACCGATGAGCGGGTTAATCTTCTTGCCCTTGGGCAGGAAGAGGTTCATCAGCTTGGCCATCAGAAGACCGGCAGAAGTCGCGACCGCGAATGCGACGAGCCCCAGGATGATGATTCCCACGGAGTTCGCATTGATGATCTTCTCCGGGGTCATCTGGCTTCCGACTCCGAGCGAGAGCAGGATGGACACGATGTTCATCAGCTCGTTCTCCATCGTCTTGGAAAGACGCTGCACGCAGCCGACTTCGTGGACGAAGTTGCCGAAGGCGAGCATTCCGATAAGGGGAGCCGCCGGGGGCAGAAGCAGGATTGTCAGCACCAGAAGGAGCATCGGGAAGAGGATGCGCTCGGTCTTGGAGACGGGGCGCAGCTGATCCATGTGGATAAGCCGCTCCTTCTTGGTCGTCAGGGCCTTCATAATCGGCGGCTGGATCATCGGGACAAGGGCCATGTATGAGTAGGCCGCGACCGCGATGACCGCCATCAGCTCGGGGGCGAGCTTTCCTGACACGTAGATGGACGTGGGGCCGTCAGCACCGCCGATAATCGCGATGGCACCGGCCTGCAGCATGTTGTAGTCAATTCCGGGAATCAGGTTCATCAAGGACACGCCGAAGAGGGTGAAGAAGACACCGAACTGGGCGGCTCCACCGAGGATGGCGGTCTTGGGATTGGCGATGAGCGGGCCGAAGTCCGTCATCGCGCCGATTCCCATGAAGATAAGCATGGGGAAGAACTCGTTGCCGACACCCGCGCTGTAGATGATGTGGAGCATCCCGTCCGGGGCGTTCCCCATCCCCGCGCCGGGAATGTTGACGAGTATCGTTCCGAAGCCAATCGGAATCAAAAGCAGCGGCTCGAATCCCTTGGCCGCACCGAGGTAGACGATGAGGAAGCCTACCGCTATCATCAGCAGGTACTGCCAGCCGGGAGCGGTCTCCGCAAAGGCGGACGTGTCGTGCGCGCCCGCTTCCTTCGCGGCCTCCTCGGCCTTCTCCTGCGCGATTTCTTCGGCGGTCTGCTGGTGAATCATCTTGTAGATTCCCGTGGACTTGCCGATGTTCGTCAGGAACTTGCTGACGGAGATGTCCTTGGAGTGACCCCAGTTCTCCGTCCCCTTGATAATCTTGTCCATGCCGGTCCCGCCCTGGACGGCCTCGACGGCAGTGTCCTGGGCAAGGGCCTTCGTCCCGATCGAGATGACGGAGGCCATGGCCATGATTGCCAGCATGACAAGGGCTATTTTAGTGTTGTTCGCTTTCCTGTTCAGAGGCATTGTGCTTTCCTTAGTTGATCTGTGCGACGGCCTGACCGTTCTTGAGCTGCGTTCCCGCCGTAGCAAGGAAGTGCACCTTTCCGGATGCGGGGGCCTTGATCTCAAGCTCCATCTTCATGGACTCGATGATGACGACCGTGTCGCCCTTGTTCACCTGCTCGCCCTCGTTCTTGGCGGTGCGGAGGAAGGTTCCCGCGACAGGCGCATTGACCATAGTTCCACCGGCGCCTGCGGCGCCAACAGGAGCAGGCTGCGGAGCAGCCTTGGCTCCTGCGGCAGGAGTCGCAACCGGAGTCTGAACAACGACACCACCGATGTTGGCGAGGACCTCGCCGTTCTTGACCTGTGAGCCGGGGGCGACGATGTAGGAGACCGTGCCGGACTCGGGGGCCTTGACCTCAAGCTCCATCTTCATGGACTCAAGGACGATAATCGTCTGTCCCTTGTTCACGTGGTCGCCGTTCTTACAGCTCTGGCGGAGCAGGGTTCCCGCAACGGGAGCCTTGACTTCGGCCCCTCCAGTTGCGACGGGAGCAGAGCTGCCAACAGCTCCGGCAGTTCCCTCGGCGACGTTGACGTTATATGCGGTTCCGTTGACCGTGATGCTGCTTCCGTTCGTCGTGACGGCGTAAGCGGTTCCGTTGACCGTAACGGTGTAGCTGCCATTGGCACCGTTAGATGCCGAAGAAGCAGCCTTGGGGGTCTCCTTGAGGGCAAAGGCTTCCTCTGCCTTGACCGGGCCCTTGGCGCGCTCGGCGAAGAACTTGGGGGCAACGTTCGGGAACATCGCGTAGGTCAGCGTGTCCTCGTCGGACCCGTTTCCGCCGTTCTTCTTGGACTCCTCCACCATCTTATCCCACTCGGGCTCAATCTTGTCGGCGGGGCGGCAGGTGAGGACCGCGTCCATCTTGTTCTGCTCCAGGGCCTTCTTGACGAGGTCAGCGTTGGCCTCGGCGGGGAGCTTTCCGAAGCGTCCCGTGATGAGATTGCGGAAGTCCTGGGTCATGTTGACGTAGCGGCCCATCAGGACGTTCATGACGGCCTGAGTTCCGACGATCTGGCTGGTCGGCGTGACGAGGGGCACGTAACCCGCGTCCTTGTGAACCTTGGGCAGCTCGGCAAGGACGTCGTCCATGCGGTCTCCGGCGTTCTGCTGCTTGAGCTGGCTCTCCAGGTTGGAAAGCATTCCGCCGGGAACCTGGGAGAGCAGGATGCGGGTGTCGGCACCCAGGAAAGAAGACTCCAGCGAGGAGTAGTGCTTGCGCACCTCGCGGAAGTACGCGGCTATCTCAAGCAGCTTGGAGGTGTCAAGGCCGGTATCCAGGTCCGTGCCCTTGAGCATCTCGACGACCGTCTCCGTCGGGCTGTGGGAGGTTCCCATGGACATGGAAGAAATGGCGGTGTCCACGTAGTCAGCACCGGCCTCGGCGCCCTTGAGCAGGGTCGCGACGGAAAGTCCGGTCGTCGCGTGGGTGTGAATCTCGACGGGGAGGTCAACCTTCGCCTTGATGGCCTTGACTAGGTCGTAGGCGGCGTAGGGCTTGAGCAGGCCGGACATATCCTTGATACAGATGGAGTCCGCGCCGAAATCGGCGTAGGTCTTGGCGAGCTCCGCGTACTTCTCGATCGTGTGATAGGGGGTGACGGCATAGGAGATTGCCATCTGGACGTGCTTGCCGGTCTTCTTGGCGGCCTTGGTCGCGCACTCCATGTTGCGGGGGTCGTTGCAGGCGTCGAAGATGCGGAAGACATCGATTCCGTTCTTGGCAGCAATCTCGACGAACTTCTGGACGACATCATCCGCATAGTGGCGGTAGCCGAGCAGGTTCTGGGCGCGAAGCAGCATCATTATCTTGGAATTCGGCATGGCGGCATGGAGCTTGCGCAGGCGCTCCCAAGGATCCTCGTTCAAGAAGCGGATGCAGGAATCATAGGTAGCCCCACCCCATCCCTCGACG
>CACYDQ010000062.1 GCA_902773215.1 uncultured Spirochaetaceae bacterium
GCACTTGAGCGTGCCGCGGATGGAGTTGACGACGAGCGTGGCCAAAGCCTCACCGTCCATGTCCTCGCAGATGATGACGAGGGGCTTTCCGGTCTGGGCAACCTTCTCCAAGAGGGGCAGGATGTCCTTCATCGTGGAAATCTTCTTGTCGTAGATGAGCACGTAGGCATCGGAGTAGTTGCACTCCATGCGCTCGCGGTCGGTGACGAAGTAGGAGTTGATGAAGCCCCTGTCGAACTGCATTCCCTCGACGGTCTTCACGGTCGTGTCCATGTTCTTGGACTCCTCGACGGTGATGACTCCGTCCTTTCCGACCTTCTCAATCGCGTCGGCGAGAATCTTACCGATCTCGGGGTCGTTGTTGGCGGAAATCGTCGCGACGTGGGTGATGTCCTCGTTGCCCTTGACGGCGCGGCTGTTCTTCTTGACCTCGGCGATGGCGAGGGCGGCGGCCTTGTCGATTCCCCTCTTGATCTCGATCGGGGTCATTCCGGCAGAAACGGCCTTGAGTCCCTCGCGGACAATCGCATAGGCGAGGACCGTGGCGGTCGTGGTTCCGTCTCCGGCGACATCGTTGGTCTTGCTGGCGACTTCCTTGACGAGCTGGGCACCCATGTTCTCATAGGGATCCTTGAGCTCAATGTCCTTGGCGACCGTGACTCCGTCCTTGGTGATGGTCGGTGCGCCGTACTTCTTGTCCAGCATGACGTTGCGGCCACAGGGACCGAGCGTTACCTTGACGGCGCGGGCAATCTGCTCGACGCCGCTCAGCATCTTCTTGCGAGCTTCCTCATTGTAAATCAACTGTTTAGCCATAATTGTGTCTGACTCCTCTAATATCCTAAGCCGTGAGGGTGCGTGACCTGCCCACGGCAAGTTTTGCTATTGTCAAGATAGCGAAATTCCGGCAGTTCGGCAAATTTTTTCGTGAATTTCCCCGGGAACTGCACTGATGGTTCCCGGGATAAAGAATGTGAGGGCGGGGGAGCTGCCGCGGGTATTGGCGGCAGCTTTTGCTGTCAGTTCTCCACCCGGACGGAGAAGCTTCCCTCTCCCCGTGCGGTTATGACGGCCGTTCCTTCGGCCAAGGCGGTCACGACACCGCGGGAGTTCACCTTGGCGACTTCCGTATCTGAGCTGGACCACTTCGTTCCTTCCGGCGCGAAGAGCTGGATCTTGTCGCCGACATCCATGCAGATTCCTATGCCGGTGGATTCGTCATCCGGTTTCTTCGCTGATTTCCCGGAAGAGGGGGACACGTCATCGTCCCACTCGCAGATGAAACCGAAGTTCTTCAGGTTGGACTCTTTTCCCGCCGGCTTGTCACCGTTCTCGTCAAGCCATTTTCCGGTGCTCTTGTAAAGCAGCATGGCATTCTTGTTGCCGAGCTTGTTGCCGGCTGGAGCCCCTGAATTCCAGGACGTATACGAGAGCTTTTCGCCCGTAATCCATGTGAAGCTGCTCACTCCCTTGGACTTTGGCCTGTATCCGCCAACCCAGTAGGTCTTCTTGGAGCCGGATTTCAGCAGTTGCGCAATGGCCTTTTGCTCACCGCGGGATGTGATTGTGGCAAGGTGTCCTCCCTGCTCCTCACAGAATATCCTCGCTTCCGTCCATGAGATGCCGGACTCGAACAGGGCATACGTATGCCCGTTATAGCTCGTCGTTTCCCCTTTCTGGGCAAACGCGGCTGTCATCGTGAAAAAGAATATCATGGCGGCAGCCACGATTGTCCTTGACCTGTAGTTCTCCATAAAAACAGACACTCCTTTATCCCTGCCCGTCAAGGGGCAGTTTTCTCGGTAACACAAAGCTGAAGCTGAGGCAGTATATCAAAAACAGGAAAAAAAGAAAAGTGTGCATGAAACCAGCTTTTTCCGCTTCCTACTGAAATTTTCTGATATACAAATTCAAGAAGCGGGTGTATACTGGAAGTATAGCCTTAAAGCTATAGCTGTTTATAAGGAGTAGTACAGAGTATTATGGCGAATTTGGAGAACATCCCTGACGTAAAGCTGGGAATCATCGCGGTCA
>CACYDQ010000063.1 GCA_902773215.1 uncultured Spirochaetaceae bacterium
GAGCGAGGCGGAATTCGACATCTCCGCGCGGAAGGTGTCCGTCAGGATGGGCATGCGGTCTGTGTACTGCGTGTCCTCCGTGTCGAACTCAAGGATTGCCACCGTCTCTGCGGAAACCGTGGCAGCCAGTGCGAATGCGGCGAACGCCGCAACAATGCTTTTCTTTACGTTCATGTTTTTCTCCGTAAAAGTTGTATTTTATAGAAAGAACTTTCTGTCAATCCCAGTCATCGTCCAAATCGTCCTCCCAGCTGTCCTCATCCGCTTTCACCGCCTTGAAGAAGGCGAACCAGTGTCTACCGGATTCATCGGTCTTGTAGTCGATGGCAATGTCTTCACCATTGCGGTACACGAAACCTTGCATAGTGAAAGAACGGGATTTTATGGCAATTTCGCCTATTCTATTGTCAGTGAGATCTATTCGATAGTATCCCCGTTCCCAATAGGAGGGGCCTATGGACCAGATTTCTACGTTGTCGGGAAGCTTTGCTTTCTCCTTGCGGTTTATTGTAACATACGACACCTCTCTTTTGCTCTTGCTTCTGAATTTTACCCGCCCGTTTTCTTCTTCCCCCTGCTTCATCCTGATGGTGCACCCGCCGTCTGGAAGGAAACTGATGGATGCAATGTCCTGCATTGCCTTGTCGGATGCAGCTTTCACTGTTCTTGCGAAGGGACATACACAGTCCGTAAAATCCACAAGATACTCTTGTTTAAGGCGATCCCTATTAAAATTGACCGTTGATTTCTTTGTTGCAGCGAATTCAAGATCAGGCAGGGGGACACCTAGGCTTGATGAAGCCAAAATCTTTTCAACAAATTCTTCGCCTATAAAATAACCGCTATAATATCCGTATGAGTATTGGATTTTTTCCATCGTGTTTATATCAAGAAAGTCCAAATAGATATCATAAATGTTTATTCCATATTCATTACTTGTCACAGGACCTGATTTGCATGTAAGGATATAATGTGCATTCAGGATCTTCCCCACCTGTGCGGTCTTGTTTTCATCAGACCAGTCGCTCAGCTGGAACTGGTGCTCCTTCATAACTTCTTCAAGCTTTGAGCGGTCAACGACCTTGAGGGCAAAGGTGTCTTTGTATGTTTCATTTACCTTCTTCAAGAATCTGTTCAATTGATTATTGCATTCAGCTTCCCATTCTCCTACAGTCAGAGTAAGTTTTTTGCCATCTTTTTTTTCATATACAATATCAGTCGCACCTTCCGGCACCGGGGATTCCGGATTGAGCAGAAGGACAATTTCCCGGACGTTGCCATGCGAACTGAAACCTTTAGTTTTTGTCTCAGGCATCAGATAGTCCAGAAGTATTGCCCCCTCTTTAGCTCCCTCTCTGCAGTCTTGTAGTATCCAAATACGACATGAGCTTAGCATACCTGCCAGCACAACTGCCGCCGTGCAGGCGGCAATATTCCTCAGTTTCATATACAACTCCTCACAACCTATTTATACTCAGCAAGGCACTCGTGCAGGACCCTGCGCAATTCCTTTGTTCCGGCAAAGAGCTTTTTCATCTCCCTGCACAGTTTTTCTTCATCAGAAAGGTCCTCAATCACAACAGCTTTTTGGGGCATCCCTTTATAGCGCAGCCTTGTGTACGTTTCCGTATTCCCAGCCTCAAAACCTTTGCTCCGCAGCAGGCTGATGAATTCCTGCCGCTTTTCCGCTTCGGCAAACGGGGCAACCTCAACCTTGAGCGAAAGCTTTCCTTTTAAATCATCAGGATTTTCAGAGTTTGGCTTCAAGTAAAAGAAATACCCGCAGATATGTCCGCCGCGCCAATCGCCCGCAATGCCGCCTTCCGTTTTCTGCTCTTCCTCGTCAATAAAGAAGAAATTCCGCTTGTTATACTTGCACTCAAACAGCTTTGCAGCTTCTTTTCCGGCGTTATGTCCGAGTATGAATTTTCTTCCTGCAAGCGCAACGTCGCATTCCACATTACTGACGATGTAATCAATGGTTTTTCCATGCTTACTGCACAGAGCCGCGGCAAAATCATCATCCTTTGCATGGGCTTTTAGGTACGCAACGGCAGTCTTGTTGTTGCTGTATATTTTTTTGGCAAGCTCCTGATTTGCAATATCATTGTCCGTAAGCTCGTCGAGCGTTTCCAGATACGATTCCAGAAAAGCACAGGCAGGGCTTGCCGTCCCCCTGGCATTTTCTTTGTGCACCAGCTTCCGCACGATTCCTGCAACGTGCACATAGGTCAGATGGCAATAGCGGCTGTCATCCGGCTCATCATCCTCATCCAGTGTCAAGTAGACAGGAACAACAGAGGCAAAAGCTTCTTTCTTTGCGGTTTCCTCTGCATAGTCCAGATACTCTTTCAGCTGGTTCTTGCCCTGCCTGGAATACACCTTGTTCTCAATGAGCATGATAAAGGAATCGCCGGAAGCCCACTTGCAGCAAAGCTGTATGTCAACAAGCTTCTTGCCGGTTGACGCAGCCTCTCGTTCAACGCTTACGGAGGGGCATTCCTCTGCCGCCAGAAATTTCTGAGACAGCTGCAGGATAAGCCTGCCCTTTTCCGTATCCGGATTGGCGCACCCCGCCAGGGCAAGCACAAACTGCTCAAAGAATGCACTGCCCAGACCGTGCGATTCGGCAGGATCCAGCAACCAGGCAATCATGTTTGAATGCCGGATTTCAAAATCCTTGACTTTGAGCACGGCAAAAGGATTGAAGCGCGAAAGCCGTTCCTTCAGCAGAAGGAAATCTCCGTCAGCAACGAGCCGAAGCAGGTCTTTTTCCATCAAGAACACCCCCTTCCTTTATATTCCACGCAGTGGCGTGTCCAGGAACAGGCAGTTCCGCCGGGGTTTAAAACAAAACGCCCCTGCCGGGCCTTGCAGACGCAAAGGATGCGGTGCATGGGCGCACAGGGGCAGTTCGAGAAAATATGTCGTGCAGATTTGGATTCGGTTATGCGGCTTTGGCTTGCCCAGCAGGCAGCCGGTCCGGTGCGATACGCACGGGGACACAATGCGGGCGCGAGTGCGCGACAAGCGACAAGCGACAAGCGACAAGCGACAAGCGACAAGCGATTATACGAGAAACTTTTTCTTTGTCAAGTGGTTTTGTCCACTTTTGCCAACTTTTTTTCATTTTTTTGTCCAGGCCGCCCGCCTGACCTCCTTGTTTTTATACCACGCTTTGCCCAAAAAAGCAACGGGGGTAGATTAGAGTACAACGCACGGAATTTTAGTGAGTTGCATCCTTTTGTGCGGAATAATATAAAGTGCCCCTGGCAAAATGATTAGTTTGACGGGATAAATTTGCGTTATATGTTGCCCTTTCGAGGCGGACACAACGACCTTGTGCAATACGTTCGCTCGCCGACACTGTCGCTTAGCGAACGTGCGGACCGCAACTTCTGTCACTCCTGCCCTGCGGCAAGTTTCTCCACTTCCTCCAAGGGGAGTCCTGTTACCTGGGCAATCTGCGCGGGAGTTCCAAGCCCCATCGCCAGCATGTTGCGGGCATCGGACAGAGCCTGCTCCTCCCCGCCCTTTTGTTTGGCGAGGATGAGCCCGTTCCGGTAGTCTGCCTCAGCCCGGTCCGTTGACAGGTGGTAAGCCCACGCCCGCTCTTCCGCAGCAATTTTCATATACGCTTTCAATGCCATCTTGTAATCCCCCTTCCAGCTCTCGTCCTTCCCGAGTTTCTCCAAGACCTCGGGGTCAGTGCAGCCATCAATGAATTTACACCAGTTGGCGGCGTTCTTCAAGCCCTTCTGTACTTCCCCCGGAACCTTCAAATCGAAGAAGAGAATCTGAAGCCTGTCGGCAAATACGGACCCGTCATCCAATCTCATCATCGCCCGGTGGTAGAACTTCCTGCCTTTTGGATTGACGTTTTCCTCAAACAAGTCAAAGTCGATGAGGAATATCTGGTACACGCTCGGAGCGGTCTTATACAGCTTTCCCTTCTTGAGGCTTCCGGCGTAGAGCTTGCAGGCGTAGAACAATGCCCTCAGTTTCTGGTCGTCGTCCGCCTTGGTTAGCTGGAGCTCAATGTCCGCTTTCTGACCGTCATTAAACTCGCAGTTCACGTCCAGCCGGGACATCTTGCCCTTCGGCATCTCCGGGACCAGCTCGGAATTCTTCACTCTCGCCGTGGTGACCTCCCGCCCCGTCATCGCGCTCAGGATAGAGCGGAGGCATGCGTTCGACTCCGGCGCGGGATCGGAGAGGAACATTTTGAAGGTCGCGTCGTCCTTCAAGGGAAGCGGCATCCTCTGAGCCGCCATCCGGGCGGCCAGGTCCATCAGCTCCCTGGGGAAGGCTGGCTTGTCGCTTTTGCCCCGCTGGAAATGGGTCTTGTTCTTTCGTTTGTTGTGCATACACTATTACTATGTGCATGCACCCCACATTTTCCTGAACTTCGCGGGGAAATTCACGAATAAATCTGTGTTATCCGCCACAACTGAGGCTATTGCCCACGCCCGCAACGGGCAATACGAAGCCCTTGTCCCGGGCGGGACAAACACTCACGAAGAGCCTGGCGACACATGTTGTCTCTAGCCAAGGGCACATCTTGTCTCTAGGCTATAGACACTGTTGTCCCTAGTCTATTGGCACATGTTGGCAATAGGCTAGAGATAGCTCTTATCAATAGTCCACTGACAAGATATCGTTGCAGGCTCACTTGCTTGCGCTCATATCCTTCCGCATCGAGGGAACGTATGGAGCAGGGAACCGCCAGCGTAGCGTCAAGGCTATACGTTCCCTGCTTAAAAGTGGCTGTTGAACTCCCTGTCGGCCTCGCTCTCGCCCTCGGTCTTGGGCACGGAGTTGCCCCAGTCCGCCTGTGAGGACGGCCTGTCCGGGATGACCAGCGCGCAGACGATGTAGGCGATGATTCCCGAGCCTCCCGCCAGGGTCAGGACGACCCAGAGAAGGCGGACGATGGTCGGATCCAGGTTGAAGTACTCGGCGATGCCGCCGCACACGCCGCAGAGCGTCTTCTGTGATGACTTGTAAATCCTCTTTGCCATAATTGACCTCCAATATTCCTTTCTATGCCCGGTTCCTGTCCAGGCTCTTGATCTTCACTTCTCCCATGCCGCAGTTTATGGAGAAGTGGTTCTTCTTCTTTTCGCCGCTCTCGAAGGTCGTGATGCCGCCCTTCTTGATGTTGTCGTACTCGAAGCTGCCCAGCCCGATCTTGGCGAA
>CACYDQ010000064.1 GCA_902773215.1 uncultured Spirochaetaceae bacterium
AAGGGCCTGTTCAAAGTCTCATGGCTCTCGCTGCTTGCGGCATCATTCACGCCCGGCAAACGGGGCCGCGTCCGCGCCCAGCTCGCACAGGAGCTTGCCGCCCAGATCAGGAGGTGCCTGGGGACGGGCCTCTTTGACAAGAAAGCCGTCTGCCTGGACAGCCACCAGCACCCCCACCACATCCCGGTCTTTTTTGACGCGCTGATGGACGCGGTTGCGGAACTGGAGAAGGAAGGCTGCACGATTTCCTGCATCCGCTGCTCGGAGGATCCCCTCCTGCCCTACCTTACGACCCCGGCCCTCTACGGGAGAATCCGTCCCGCCAACGTCATAAAATGCATCATGCTGAACATGCTTGCCACCAAGGTCAAGCGGGGGCTCAAGAAGATGAACATAACGCCGACCTACCTTTCCGGCGTGTTCTTCAGCGGGGCAATGACCGAAGCGAACCTCCGCCCCGTCCTGCCCAAGCTCATCGCCCTTGCGGAGCGGAAAGGCCGTCCGCTGGAGCTGCTCTTCCACCCCGGGCAGGTGCCGCCGGAGGAAATCGCCAGCCGCGACGAGTACCAGAAGCCCGGCTTCGTGGCCGCCAGCTGCTCCCCCGACCGCGCCGAGGAATGCAAATCAATGGCCGCACTGAAGGACGAGTTCGGGAATTAGCCCAGCGTTGTCGGCATGTCCAGGTTGAACTGCTTTTCGCCCTCTATCGTGGAGGGCGGCCCGTGGCCGGGCATCAGGATTGCCGAGTCCATCTGCGAGAAGAGCTTTTCCATTATGTTGTCTTTCAGAAGCTTCTGCGAATACTTGCTCGAAGTCTCCCCGATAATCCCCGACGTGAGCGTGTCCCCGGTAAAGAGGACATTGCCTATCCTGTAGACCATGCTGTCCGGGCTGTGACCGGGGACGGAATAGTACCTGACGGTGAGCCCTGCCACCTGAATCTCGCCGCTGCCCCTGAGAACAACGGACCTCTCGCCCGCAACGTCGTAGTCCGCAGCATAAACGTAAGGGGAATAAATCTTCTTGAGCGTCGGAAGGCCTTTCACATGGTTCGTGTGGTTGTGTGTTATCAGCACCCCCGTCAGCTTGTAGTGGTCGCGCTCTATCTGGTCGATTATCTCGCTGCTTATCTTGCCCGGGTCGATTATCAGGGCCTCCATCACCTCCGGGTCATCGTTGACGACGACGTAGCAGTTGGTAAAGCCCTCCAGGCAGAGGTTGAAATAGATTTTCATAAATCCCGCTTCCTCTCAAGCCCGTCGTCCAGGCGACCGTCGGCGTCACCCATGAGCCCGCCCTTGTCCCGGTCAAACAGGGCCTCCCCCGTGTTGGACATCTTGAAGGACACCCCGTCCCTGACCGATCCGTAAAACACGGCCTTCTTCATGTTGCAGTTCATCATCGAGGTGTTTATGAGCACGGCCTTGATAAAGCGGGTGTTGTACAGGTCGCTGTCGTCAAAGCTGCACTGGTATGCCGTCATCCCGTTGAAGTTGTTGTGGATGAAGTCGCTGCCCGTGAACAGGGCGTGGACGAGCTTGGTGCCCGCCATGGAGGAGAACTGCATGTTGCACTTGATGAGGTTGCAGTCTGTCATCGTCGAGAAATCGAACATGCACATGCGGATTCTCAGCTCCGTCGCGTTGACGTTGGTGAAGGTGCAGTGCTGCATGTTGCAGCCGTAGAACTTCTTGCCGCTCAGGTCCATGTCCGTGACCGTCAGCCCGGGAGCGCTCAGGCCGACTATCTTGTCGTGGGTCATAATGTAGGCGCGGAGCTTCTCCCGCATCTCCTGCAGGTTTTTCTGGTGCTCCAGGCAGTAACCGGGAACCTCGGCAAGCTCGCCATCCTCATCAAACGCCGATATCGCCATTTTCTTGCAGCCTGGGTACAGGCAGGGGTTGTAGAGGTACATACCCATACTCTACGGTATTGGAGGAGTTTAGTCAAACAGGAGACAGGAACCCCGTCATCGCCCGTACCAGCACAGGGCCGGTTGCCAGGGGCCGGCATCTGTGATAGACTTAGCCAATGGACTTAGACAGTTCGTCCGTTTCCCTGCAGGTCGCCTATGCCTCCGATGAGAACTATGTCCCGGTGATGGGCGTGTCCCTGATGTCGCTCCTGGACAAGAACCGGGATGCCGGGGCGGTACACATATACATATTGGACGATAGCATAAGCGGGGCGAGCAAGGAAACGCTTGCAACGCTCACCGCATCCTACGGGGCGGGCAGGGAAATCAGCTTCATCAGCGCGGAGGCCCTGCTGAACCAGGTCTCGGGCCAGCTGCAGGGCTATACCTGTACCCCCGGATGCACGGGGATTTTCTCCCGGATTTTCATTCCCGACCTGCTTCCCGACCTGCACGGCCGCCTCCTCTACATTGACTGCGACACGCTGGTCGGCGCGAGCCTCGCCCCCCTGCTCTCCGTGGATTTGCAGGGCAAGTGCGCGGGAATGGTGCAGGACTGCATATCCCGGGAGTACCTCGATATCCACCCCATGAGCCTGGAGCACTACCACAACTCTGGCTTCATGCTGATGGACCTGGACGGGTGGCGGCAAAAAGATGCGGGCGGGCTCCTGCTGAAGGGGGTCGCCGCCGGATACGGGGCCTATCCCCTGCCCGACCAGGACCTCATAAACATGTCGCTCCGGGACGAGATTGCGGAGCTGGACTTCCGCTACAACTTCCAGTCGCCCTTCTTCCTCTTTGACGCGGGACAGCTCGCGGCCGTGTACCGGCAGGACTGCTTCAGGCAGCGGCGAAAGGAGTTTGCGGAGGCCAAGCGGAACGTCGCCATAGCCCACTTCTCGGGCAACTCCCTCATCCGCCCCTGGTACGCCAACAGCAATCACCCATGGAAAGCCCGCTACGACTCATACTATTACGCAAGCCCCTGGAAGGACAGGACGCAGAAGAACTACGTCTGGGAGAAGCATTACAAGCTGCAGCACTTCCTTGCGGGCCGCCTGCCCAAAGCGGTCGGGGCGGCGGGATGCTCGCTGATGCAGCGGGTCTTCATGTACAAGTTCTACCATAACTGGGGCAAGGACAAATAGATTATGGAAGAAAATTCTTTTCGCGGGGTTGACTTCGCCTTTCTGGACAGCGGGACGGGCGGCATTCCCTATATGATGGAGCTCAAGCGCAAGATGCCCGCCGCCCGCTGCGTCTACGTCGGCGACACGGCCCACTTTCCCTACGGGGAGAAGTCCGCGGACGAGGTGACCGAGAGCGCGGCAGCCTCCATCGCCGAAATCGTACGACGCTGGTCGCCGGAGACCCTCGTCATCGCATGCAACACGATAAGCGTCACGTCCCTGGGCGAACTCAGGCAGCGCTTTCCCGGGCTGCCGATTGTCGGCACGGTGCCCGCCATAAAGCTCGCCGCCAGCGTTTCCCGGAACAAACGGATAGGCCTGCTCGCGACCAACGCGACTGTCCGCCACCCCTACTGCGAGGATTTGATACGGAAATACGCCTCCGACTGCGTGATCAGCAAGCGGGGCGACCCCGACCTCATCGCATTCATCGAGCACCAGCTTTTCACCGCAAGCGAGGCAGAACGGCTTGAGGCCGTGCGTCCCGCCGTGTCCTACTTCCTGAATGAGGGCTGCGACACGATAATCCTGGGCTGCACCCACTTCACCCATGTCGCTTCTGACATCGCGGCGGCGGCGGGGGACGGCGTGCGGGTCGTGGACAGCCGGGACGGGGTGTCCAAGCAGGCCCTCAAGGTCTGGCAGGCAAAAGAAGAGGCCTCCCGGCAGGACGCAGCCCTCCCCTACCGGAGCGACCTACCCGGGGACAAGAGCTTCTTCGTCACTAAGCTCTGCCCGGAGGAGGACGAGGAGGAATACCGCGACCTCTGCGAGTCCTGCCGCATCCCCTGGGGCGGGGAAATCAGGATAGGA
>CACYDQ010000065.1 GCA_902773215.1 uncultured Spirochaetaceae bacterium
CGCATCTGGATGATAAGCTCCTCGTCCTCCGAGGTCATCTCCTTCGCGTCCAAAAGCAGCAGGATGCGGTCGGCTTTCTTTATCATCTCGACCGTCTTGGCGACGACCAGGTCGTCCATCTCGCTTTCCCTGCTCGTCAGGTCGCGGGTCAGCTTGTAGCCGCCCGTGTCCATCAGGTGGACGGGCTTCCCTGCCAGAAAGCATGTCCCCTCCACCGGGTCCCGCGTCACGCCGGGCGTGGGGTCGGTTATCGCCTTGCGGCTGTGGGTCAGTGCGTTGAACAGCGTGGACTTGCCCACGTTGGGGCGGCCCGCTATGACGATGAGGGGAAGGTTGTAATAAGTCTTTTCCGGGTCGAACTGCCTCTCGTCCGTGAGTGCCTCATTCCCGCTTTCTGCTCCGTCCTGTGCCAGCAGCTCTGTCTCGGCCGCCTTGACCGGCTTTGGCTTGGAGAAGTCTGGTTTCTGCTTCTTCTTCTTCATACTCAAGGAAATATTCTACACGGAATGGCCCTGATGGTCAATGAAAGCTCCGGCGTGCCTCCGAACAGAAATTTAACGGCGGGGCCGCCCTTGACACAAAGCGTGCATTTTAATAGAATACTTTCCACTCTCGTACATAGAACTAATTTAGGTAGGTAAACGATATGTCTAGAACTTGCGACCTTTGTGGCAAACACACTTCCTTTGGAAACACCGTCAGCAAATCATACAACCATGTCCGCAGGTCATGGAAGCCGAACCTCTTGAAGATTAAGACTGAGGTCGGCGGCCGCACCGTCACCCTCCGCATCTGCACCCAGTGCCTCAAGAGCGACTTTGTGACCAAAAAAATCAACGTCCACCCGGCCAATAAGCCCGTGGAGACTCCTGCTGAGGCAAAGTAAGTTTTCAGGAACAACAGCTTTCTCTTGAATATTTACCCGCTTGGTTTTACGCCAGCGGGTTTTTTTCTTCAAAATACTCTGTTTTTGTGTATATTTAGTGGTTTTTCTCTTGACATACGCTACTAGTAGTGTTATTATACATATATAGGGGGCGACAAGGATGCGTCCTTGGCCACCTGTAATTCCCACCCTTGCTCCGGCAGTTTCCCACTATTTTCCACTGACGGAGCATTTTTTGTCTCCCGTACAGAACCTCAATACATTTGATGCTTTCACAGCAGGCGATATGATTCCAAGAGAATCTTTTTAAGTAATTTGCTTGTTGTTTAACTAAATTCTCTTGACAAAAGCTCGTAACTGTGTGATTATTAGCTTAGACATAACTAAATTTAGCTAAAGCAAGAGGAGCTGGCGTATGAGCAAGATACTTAACGGAGAGAACATCCCGAACATGCCTTGGGAGGACAAGCCCGCGGGCTGCCTGCTGCCGGTCTGGAGGTACAGCGCGAACCCGGTCATTGACCGGAATCCTTTCCCCGGCATGGGCCGCATCTTCAACAGTGCGGTCGTCACTTTCGGTGGAAAATTCGTGGGAGTGTTCCGGGGGGAGACAACGACGGGCCGCCCCTTCCTGTACTTGGGCAGATCGGCTGACGCAATCCACTGGGAATACGACGAGGAACCGATTCACATGAAGGATGAGCAGGGCAGGAACTGGGACCCTCTCTATGCCTATGATCCCCGCTGTGTCAGAATCGACGATACCTACTACATCATCTGGTGTACGGACTTTGACGGGGCTGCGATAGGCCTTGCGGAGACCAAGGACTTCAAGAGCTACCTGAGGCACGAAAACCCCTTCATCCCCTTCAACCGCAACGGCGTACTGTTCCCCCGCAAGATAAACGGCAAGTTCGTCATGCTCAGCCGCCCCTCGGACTCAGGGCACACGCCATTCGGTGACATCCTCCTGAGCCAGAGTCCCGACCTGACCTTCTGGGGGCAGCACCGTCTGGTCATGCAGAAGGGTGGCAACGCCTGGTGGCAGGGTGTCAAGATTGGCTGCGGCCCCGCACCGATTGAGACCGACGAGGGATGGCTCATCTTCTATCACGGGGTCTCCTCGACCTGTTCCGGCTTTGTCTACTCATTCAGCGGGGCTATCCTGGACAGGGACTGCCCGAGCAAGGTCCTGTACCGGTGCAGCCGTTACATGCTCACCCCCGAGGCTTCATACGAGACGACAGGCTTCGTGCCCAACGTCTGCTTCCCGGTTGCGACCCTTGCGGATCAGGCAACAGGACGCATTGCGGTTTACTATGGAGCGGCGGACACGGTAGTCGCGCTTGCCTTCTGCCAGCTCGACGAGGTCATGCAGTACATCAAGGACAACAACGAGCTGGTCGGCCACGACGGGGACGAAGGGCGCTTCTAAGGCCCTTCCAAGTCATGCATGGGCGAGCGAAGAGAAGAGCAGGAGAGTCATGTTATAACAGAAGTGGGCCGCCGTCCCGCAGATGATGCCCCCGCTCTTCCTGTAGCAAACCCTCAGGACTGTCCCGCAGAGCAGGGCATTCGTGACCGCCAGCATCCCCAGGTATCGGTGGGAGAGGGCGAACACGATGACGCAGAACGCTTCAATCCCGGCGGAGAGGGGCTTTTTGTGTCCCTGAATCCATGTGCTCCCTGCCCTGCCCAGCAGGAGCAGGGGGATTTCCGGCAGGAATGCCCGGTACAGGCACTCCTCATAGAAGGCCCCTGTGGCCAAGGCAGCGGTGGCAAGCAGCCACTGACCTAACCCCGTAATCTGACGGGAGGCAGCAAGCGGCTCACCCAGTCTGAACAGCATGCTAAGGACTGTTCCCCCCAGCTCCACAGCCGCATAGACCAGCATCAGGATCCCGAAGGTTATCGTGGCGATGGATATCGCGCGGAACGCAGGGCAGGGGGGGAGGGGATGTTCCCTCCTCAACTGGAGACAGAGCAAGATGGCTATAAGCAGGGATTGTGCGCTGGCAAGGGAGAAACGCGGGGCGGCAGGCGGCAGGCCTGAGGGAACTGCCATGAGCGGCGGCAGAACCAAAATCAGAAAAAATAGCAAAAATTCCGCAGAAAGATATTTCAATTTCATCAAAAAGCTGGTAAACTATGTTACATATGGGGAGCGTTTCCCTTTATGACGATACTTATACTATAGATGAAAAGTAAGAAAGAGGGAAGGGGTCATTTTGAACGTAAAAGCCATTTTGCTCATTATTTTCATAGTAATCCTCGTGATTGTCGGGATTCTTAGGCTCATATCCATCTTTAGCGAGAAAATAGCCTTTTATTCTTATGGCCGGGAAAATGGTTTCAGGTTTTCCGAGATGGGCATTGTTTGGAAGACCGTGAAGAAGCTGGGGATTTTGGATCCTTCGTCCCTGTACGAGTCTATTCCGACGTTGAACAGGGTCATCGCAATGGTTCTGTCTGAGCTGAGACGGGAGGGGGCGTCCGCGGTCGGAGGCCAAGTTCTTGTGTCCAAGCTGAACAAGCTTCGGACCAAGGTCGCGCTTGAGGGTGATGAGAATACCCGCATTCAGACAACCGCTGCGCTGGAGTCCGGGCAAAGGCTTTCCGTCATATTCCCTGGCAGGGGGGTCTATTCATCCATTGTACTGAACAACGGCCGCAGGATAGAGATAGAGCTCCCCAAGAAAATCCTGAAGGTCGGCACATCGTCCAAGAGCGAAATCCTGCCTCCGAACCAGTGGAAGGGCAAGACCGTCACCGTATATATGTGGCGCAAGGGGGATGCCTGCTACGCCTTCGATACGACTGTGGACGACTCCGGCTCCTTTGAGGGCAAGCCCTGCATCATGCTGAACCATACGGGCAAGCTGGACAGGATTCAGAAGCGGCAAGCCGTCCGTTGCAGCTGCAATATCGATGCTTTCCTCTTCCTGATAAAGTCTTCGGACATAGATTATTCCAAGGTTGATGCGGAAGTCGACGGCCTTAAGTGTGTGCTGGAGGACGTAAGCGAGTCCGGTGCGTTGATTTGCTTGTCCGGCAAAGCCAAGGCAAATATGCGGATAAAGATACAGTTTGCTTTGAGCAACCTTATGATAATGATGTTCGGCATAGTTCGCTCCGTGGAATTCAACAAGGAGAAGAACGAGTCCAAACTGCATTTCGAGTGTACTTATATAGATGACGATATGAGGAACACTCTTCTTAACTACATCTACAACCGGCTCTCCATGGGCGACGCGGCGGGAGCCGTGAAGGAGGAGAAGAAGGACGCCGATTTGGAAGCCGACGCGAACCTCCTCGGGGCGATTTCCTCTGACGATGAACTTTCGGAGAAAACAGAGGCTGTGCGGCGCAATAAAGCCGGAGAGACTGATTTTTGACTCCCCGGATTGGGGAGGGATATGGCGAGAAAGAGCATCGTTGCTTCTATACTTCTGTTTTTCCTTGTCGGCAGTCTTTCTCCTGCCTCCTCTTACCAGAAAAATTTTCTTAAGGGCAACATTTCGGACAAAGTTCAGGCTGTACAAGATGCGGCTTCTGTTTCCGACAACGTATTTCTTGCAAAGGCTGTAGATTACGCGCTTTCCCTGCATGACGAGCTCGGGGACGACGGGGAGGTGGACTTGCTGATGGAGAAGGCCGCCGCATCCCTCAATCTGAGCGCCCTCCCTCCGGAGAAACGTGAGGCAGCTTCCAGGACTCTGGGGCGGGCGTTCAAGGATTTCTCTTCCCCGGATGTCCGTCTCGCGGTGCTGGATTCCATGTCCACGGATTTCAGCCCGGGAAGCCTGGAAATCGTGAACTCCTATGTAGCTGGCAGGGCGCAGGAGGAGGCCGACAATCCCGGCAGTGATACCCTTGATGCCCTCGTGGAGAAGTGCCTCCTCATCATGAAGGAAGGCGGCAACCGTATCTCGTTCAACATCCTCTTCATCGCTGACTTGATGGATGTCTGGAGCGCCCACAGGGAGCTTCTGGAGGAGTCCTTTGCTCCCCTCGCTGCAGGGGCCGAAAGCGAGATTCTGAAGATAACGGATAGTGCGGGTGTGTCTCAGAGACTGAAGATTCTCGGCATCATAGGCTCCAATAAAAAAATTTCAAAAAAAACAAAGGGCAAAGTTGCGGAAAAGATGCTTCTCGAACAGATAAATACTGCGAGGGACAACAACGGTGTTTTTTCCTCCGAGGAGGATGCCCTGCTGTACGTGCGTTCCGTCTCGCTTGCCGCCGCCTGCCGCTGGACCA
>CACYDQ010000066.1 GCA_902773215.1 uncultured Spirochaetaceae bacterium
AGGAGCGAAAGCCCTTCTTCTTTTTCCATGCAGCCCTCCCCTATTTGAAGTAACCCAGCGTAACAGGGTTTGTCTCGGTGCAGGAGAAAGTCAGGTTCTTCAGGATAATGCCGGGCTTCGCATCCTGCACGCGGATTTCGTGCATTCCCCTGCCCAGCTGGACGCGGGAAGCAATCGCCCAGACATATACCCCCCGCGTCGTCCTGCACTGGAAGGAGGCGGCAGGCTCCCCGTCAACGAGGATGTTGATGACCGACTGGGACAGGTCGTCTCCCTCCTTCTTGTATTCGCCCCGCACCGCATAGCAGGCATCCTCTTTCACGTCAATGAAGAAACACTCCCCGGCAGCCGCTGCGAAGGCCTCGCCCTCCTCTATCATCACGCTTCCGGCGGGGGGTATGATGCCTTTCGCCGGGAAACCAGGGATGTCCTTGAGCGGGCCCAGCTCTCGGCGGGAGGCATTGCAGGACAGGACGAAGCCCAGCACCTGGCATGCCGACCGCTGCAGCTCGCCTGTAGTGAGGCTGCCGGAGGCAAGGGATGACTCAATGTCGTCGCCAAAGACGTTGCCTTCCGCCCCGTCGTTGTCCACGACCATGTAGACGTTGTTCCCGGACCGTATCATCTCGGCGGTGTTCTTTATGCTCGGCACCCCGCCGGTCACGCAGTCGTTCATGCACGCCCACCAGTCGGTCATCACAAGGCCGTCAAAGCCCCACTCCCGGCGGAGAATCGTATTCACCAGCTCGTAGTTGGATGCCGTCCAGTGGCCGTTGAGCGCATTGTAGGAGGACATGACCGCCCGTGCCCCGCCCTCTTTGACCGCAATCTCGAAGGGACGCAGGTATATCTCCCGCAAAGCCCGCTCGGAGACGATGTAGTTCCCCTCACGCCGGGCAGTCTCCTGATTGTTGGCAGCGAAGTGCTTTATGACGGCGTGCTCCCCGGATCTGCGGAGCCCCGCTATCTCGGCAGAAGCCATGCGCCCCGACAGCAAGGGGTCCTCGGAGAAATACTCAAAGTTCCGCCCGCCCAAGGGGTTCCGCTGTATGTTCATGCCCGGGCCGAGCAGCGCGTCAATCTTGTTTTCCGCAAGCTCCGCCCCCTCGAACGCGTACAGCTCTTCGATAAGGGGCAGGTTCCACGAGCTTGCGAGGTTCGTTCCGCAGGGCATGAGGTGCGCTTCCGTGCCGGTGTCCATCCGTATGCCGGAAGGCCCGTCCGCGCAGCCCGCGCAGGGAATGCGGTACGCCGAATGCAGGCGTTCGCTCACGCCGCCGAATGCCGCCGCGATTCCCTTGGTCACCTTGTCGCTCAGCATTCCCTCGCCTCGCGCGAATGTCGCAAGTTCCCTGATGTCCATCTGGGCGACGAAGGCAGGAAGGAGCGCAGGGTCCCTCTTTACATCGTCAAAAGTAATGCTCTTGAAGCCAGTACAGGGCATCTCC
This sequence comes from uncultured Spirochaetaceae bacterium, assembly GCA_902773215.1. GTDB lineage: Bacteria > Spirochaetota > Spirochaetia > Treponematales > Treponemataceae > Treponema_D. The sequence goes on from CACYDQ010000066.1 coordinate 1,449, forward strand.
TCAGGCAGGCGGTCAGCTATCCGCTTCGCAATGTCAACCCCGTTCGCCCGCGCCTGACAGGAATAGTCTGCCACATAGTGCATTCCGTCCTCCCCGTCCGCCTTTGCAGGGCGCATGACCGGGAAGGGCTCCTCCGGGGCGAGGGCCTGCTCCAGCCGGCTCACGACGACATCCTCTCCCAAAGTGAACGCGGGCTTGCCGTCAACAAGGACGAGGGCGGCGGAAAGGGAATCCGTGCCTGCATATATGGCATACCCGCCCTTCTCTAGGACGAAGCACGATTCGTTCCCCGTAAGTCCCGCCTCGTCGTAGGAAGCCATGTCGTTTATGCGGAAAAAAAGCACAAGCTCCTCCGCCTCGCCGGGGGCAAGCTCCTTTGTCTTGGCGAACGCGGCAAGGGCGCGGACAGGCTTTCCCAGCTTACCCTGGGGCGGTTCATAATAAACCTGAAGGACTTCCTTGCCCCGGTATGCTGTCCCCGTATTCCTGACGCGGGCGGAGACCCGTATCTTGTCACCTGTGACTGTGGCACTCAGGTTCTCAAGGGCAAAGCTCGTGTATGAAAGCCCGTAACCAAAGGGAAAGAGAATCTTGTCCCGGGCAAAGGTCATGAAGTAGCGGTAGCCGACAAAGATGTCCTCGTGATACGTGTTCCCTGTCTTGCTGCCGAAATTCGCGGTGGAAGGATAGTCCTCGAGCGAGCGGGCGATTGAGCTTGTCAGCTTGCCGGACGCAGGGGCATGCCCGGTCAGGACGCTCGCGGCTGCCCTGCCCCCTTCCTGCCCGCCTTCCCAGGCGTAGACGACGGCCTTGATGCGGCCGCAGAAGTCCGCGTCATCAATCCAGCCCGTGTCCAGTATGCCGGACGTGTTCAGTACGACGCAGACGGACTCGAACGCGGAGCAGACCGCCCGCAAATTGGCCCGCTCGGTCTTGGTCAGGCGGTAGCTGCCCTCCTCGTCCTTGTAGTCCTTGTCCTCGCCGGAGTTCCGCCCGATGACGAAAACCGCCTTGTCCGACCGACCCGCGGCAGAACGGACAAGCTCGTCCGTCAGTTCCATCTCCTTCTGGCTGTATGGCTCGGCGGCCCAGAGGTTCCCGCCGTTGTCAAAGGGATTGTCCTTGAGCCAGCCCTCGTATACGGAAAGCAGTTCCCTGTCCACGGAAGCCGAATTCCCGGCAGACTCCAGCTCCACGAGGGAATCCACAAGGTTCGTCACGTACTCGCAGTGGACGGAGCCTCCCGACCCCGTGCCGCTCCGGTACCAGTCTTTCTGGCAACGGCCGAACACGCTCACCCTGTCGCCAGCAAGAAGGGGCAGCATGCCCCCCTCGTTGCGGAGCAGGACGATTCCCTCCTCCGCGCACTCACGGCATTTTTCCGAGAATGTCATATATTACCTGACCTTGAAGAAGATTCCGAGCAGTCCAATCGTAATGAGCAGCTGGATGATAAGGAACTTGATGAGCACCTGCGTGGGTGACCAGCCGTGGTTCTTGCGGTAGTGGTCGTGCAGGGGAAAGCGGATGTTCGTGAAGATGCTGATGTGGAAAAAGCGCTTGAGGGCGACCTTGAGAAGCCCCATCCCCCCGTTGACGAAGATAATCGTGGACGTGACCAGGAACATGAAAGGGTTGCCGCTGACCATCACGCAGAAGCCGATGTAGAAGCCCAATGCGCGGGAGCCCGCGTCGCCCATCAGGACGGAGCTGGGAAAGGCGTTGTGCCAGAGGTAGCCCATCAGCACGCCGACGAGGCAGAAGGTCATCAGGCCCCACGACGCACCGGACTCCAGGTGAGGCACGAGGAGGTAGGCGGACGTGTTCACATGGCCGAGGACGATGTAGAAGCTTATCGCGAGCGTAAAAAGTGCGAGGATGACCAGAGAGGAGCTGAGCCCGTCAACCCCGTCCGTGCAGTTGGTCGTATTAACGGAAACCCAGAGCATCACGGTGGAAATGCTGACGTAGAGCCAGACAGGGACTTTGACCGTGCCCGGCATGAAGGGCAGCCAGAAGGAAAGGGAGCCGTCCGTGTCCGCCTTAAAGTGGGCGAGCAGGAAGGAGGCGGCAAGACAGAGAATCAGATCAAGCAGGGCCTTGCGGTACTCGCCCCATCCGCCTGAGCTGCGGTCATCAAGGTAGCCCGTCAGCATCATCAGCCAGGTAAGGGCAAGCGCCCCTCCCTGCAGAAGGTTAAGCGGTATGAAAGCGACGCAAAGAAGGACAAAGAAGCTGATGAACACCACGCCCGCCCCGGTCGGCTTGCCTTTGGCCGCCTCCTTGGAAAGGGTAAACTCGCGTCCCCGGTCGCGGGGCAGAAACTTGTAGAATGAGGGAAGGAAACCCTCGGTTATGACAAAGGCCGTATAGAGGGCAAAGACAATCAGTATCGCATAGGACTGCAAGAGCCTGGCCGGGCCGAAGTAGCCCTTGAGCAGGCCGCCGAGATAGTAAAGCATTTATCCATATTATCAGAAAGGTCTCAGGATTTCAAGCTCGCGGTTTTTACCCGTGGTCCCCCCCCCCCCTAGGGCGACAGCGGGCCCCGGCTCAGCACCCCTGCAAGAACGCAAGCACCGCGCGGTTAAACTCGTCCGGGTTCTCATGGGCGATAAAGTGGCTGCCCTGTATCAGGACGAGCCGGCTGTCCGGGATGCATGCCGCAATCAGCCTCGTATGGGCTTCCGTAATCATATCGTTCGTTCCGGCTATGACCAGCGTCTTTGCCTGTATTGCCGCAAGTTCTTCCGGCTTCACATCCGGCTCGTTGACCATCAGGCCGAGCATCTCCGCATGGAGCCTGGCAGAGTCACTTCTGGCGGAAAAGAGTCTTGTAATCCGATAGCCGATTTCAATGGGAATCTGGACAGACCGCTTCACGCCGGCAGGATTCAGGTTTGCCCCGTTCAGAATCAGGCGGTTCACCCGGTCAGGATACCGCATCGCAAATAACATCGCAATGTTCCCGCCGTCAGAGAATCCGAGCAGATGGGCCTTCGCAATCTGATGCGCATCCAGAAAGCCCAGCAGGTCATCCGCAAACTGCCGTATCGTAAAGGGCTTTTCGCCCCTCGGCGTTTTCCCGTGTCCCCTTGTATCCAGCGCATACACATGATAGTAGTTTGAGAACTCGTCTAGCTGGCCCCCGAAATACCCGCAGTCCTCCCCGTTTCCATGCAGAAGCAGCAAAGGTTCTCCCTGCCCCTGTTCCACAAAATGATGAACAATGTCCATACCGGCTGTTACCGCACCGCCTTCCGCATGACGATTGTCGTTCCCCTGCGGGCATATTCCGTAAATCCGGCTTTCTCGTAAAGCAAGAGCGGGCCTGTAAACGCAAGCGAAACATCTTCGCCCTGCACCGAAGGATATGCTTCAACAAACGAATAGCCTTCCTCCCCTGCATCTCGGCATACCCGCTCAAGCAGCTTGCCGGCGATTCCCC
>CACYDQ010000067.1 GCA_902773215.1 uncultured Spirochaetaceae bacterium
CTTTTTGCAGCGGAGTTTATAATCTTATTTCGGGGTTTGATTCAAACACCTCCGGGCCTCGTTTGAGAGGAACCAAACTAAGCAAGGCGCTGAAAGACAGCATGCATGCCCTGCTTCCGAGCAACAAGGCAAAGAAAGATTTTGATGCGTATTTGAACGAGAAAGAAAACACCTGCCCTGACACGAATATCCCTTGGAAAGAATTGGCTGAAAAATTTCTCCCGAAGCCTAAGGATAATGACCAGGAAGGCAGTATAAACAGGTTAAAGATGCTGTATGCCATTGCGATGCTTGACAAGGAGCACAGCTGGGAGGGCTCGTTCAACTGGTACAAGCGCGAGCTGGACGAATCGTCTGACATAGAGCTGGAGAAACAGATGTTCAGGAAAAAAATGGGTTCGATTAATGACAGATTCAGGCAGAAGATGGGGTGCTAAGATGACAAGGGACGAGAAATTCGCAATTCTGGACAGCATAAAGCTGGAGAACGACTTTTATCCGGTAGTCGAGCAGGACTGCCGCGAGGAGAACGCCGCCCTTATCGAAAACATGGAGCGCATCTTTGACCTGCGGGACGGCAGGGACTACACCTGCCTGTTCGCCGTTGCGGATCTGCTCGCGGACAAGGACAAGGCGGAGGCCGTCAAGGACTACCTGCTCGCGGAGAACTCGTACAAGAAGGAGGATGTCGTGCCGCCCGACTGGGAGGACAAGCTTTTGGTTTCCACCGCGATGGAGGACAACCCCTTGTTCTTTTCCATGGCGTGGAACTGGACCTGCCTCACCGAGGCGCGGGTCAGCGGGACTGTGTCGGGGACCGGCTCCGACACTGCGGAGACCGGCGGGAACGTGTTAATCCTCAAGCCCGAAGATGCCTATGAGGTGCAGTACCAGGCCGCTGCCAAGGCCGGCTTCGCCAAGTTCGGCATGGAGCACCCGATGGGCAAATACGGAAAGCTCGGACAGGAAGGATGCAGCGATGACAGGCTCAAGGGACTTTTCTTCTATATGACACTCTCTGATGAGTATCAGGAGAAGCCCGTCTCCCTGAACATCGAGTTTGAATGCCTTGCCGACAATGAGATACGCAGGGTTTCTTTGGACAAGGCCGCAGCCGAGAAGAAGGAGCGCATCAAGTCAAAGACGGTAAAAGTTGACATAAGCAAGGGAATAAGAATCCTGAAGGTCGAGCTTCGAGAAAAATGAGCAGATTGTATGTTCCCGTGATAATAAACGGCGACGTGTCCCTCTTTGACGTCGAGTGCAACGAACATGAGGACGGGCTTCTCATAAACGGGAACTCGCCGGATGAAGACGCGGGCATACAAACGCTTGCCGATAAGGCAGCGAGCTTCCAGAAATCGTTCTGCGGCTGGGGTGATGCCAGCGCCCAGATCCTGATTTCAGACAGGGACAGGGAGGCCGATGCCGAAATCCAGTTCGATGATTCAACGCAGTCGGTAACGCTCGGCGTTCTTGTCGAGCTGTACCGCTGCCTGACTCACGGCTCCTACAAGGACAAGTGGGACTATATCGTCACGACGGGCGACTGGTCCCCGAAAAGCAATTCCGTGGACTCCGTTGATAAAATTGCCCATAAGTTTGAGGCCGTAAAGGAGCTTGCCAGAGAGGATTCCTCCAAGAGAATCATTTTTGTGTACGTTGACAGCGGCCTGCCTCTTGAGACGGGGTACTGCAAGGAGTTCCCGAACGTTTTCATCTCCGGCTTCAAATCCGGCGCGGACTTCAGGGAAATCAAGGCAGAAATCCTTGCCCCCGAGTTTTCCGAGGAGCAGGAGGAGCTCCTCAAAAAGGCCGACAGGTTCTCCCTCGAAAACTTCTACGAGACGGAGACCTACCTGCATTTGAAAGCAGAGATAAAAAAATGGAAAGGATTCCTGATAGAAGGCCGGAGCAACTCCGGCAAGACGGCCCTTGCGGTGGCACTCGCCCGCTATGCGATGGAAGCCGGCTTCGTCTATGCCCCCTTGTGGATAACAATCAACAATGATGAGGTTCGGGAGAAATTGCATCCGTCCGGTAAGTCATCAGACAGGTTTGCATCTCTGGCCGGATACCTGCAGAAGCAGATAGGCGGGATTATCGGTCGCAAGGACAACGGCAGATATCTTCTTGTCATTGATAACATCGAGCTTGATTTCACGGATGATATCATATACGTGCTGCAAAGAATCATCAATGACAACCCCTGCATCTCATTTACGATTATCACAAGCTGGAGCGGAACCCGCAGAA
>CACYDQ010000068.1 GCA_902773215.1 uncultured Spirochaetaceae bacterium
ACTCTGGAGATAAATAAGTATTCTCGATATGGAGTATCATTGAAAGATTTGATTCTTGATGCGGGTTACTTTCTGTGGCTAAAAATTGGAGAGAACTCAACATTCGTAAAGAATACATATAAGGAACAGGTTTGTGCGTAACGCTGTAATCCTGCTTGCATTCATCGCTGTTTTTGTCATATTCCTTTATCTTGACAAAGGGAGAATACGTCGTCTGGTTTCTGCGACATCGCGGCACATCAGACATGATGGGATTTTGAAGACTTCTTCCCGTATCGTCTGGAAGGTACGAGCGTACATCGCTCGTAAGAAAGGACTTCCTGTTCCTGCTTTCGATGATGAAAAGGAAGACGTTTTGACCAATGAGAAAAATGTGGATGCCGAGGAGAAAGATACGAATGCCGAAGGGGAAAGTAAGGATGACGGCCTCCTGCACATTGCTATTGAATTTGAGGGCGGTATAGGAGACTATCTGATAAACGCCAACTGGTATTGGTATTTCTACAATAAATATGTCGGTGATACTGTCTCCGTTGATATTTATGCAAAATCCAAGAGCATACTCTCTGTTTTCTCGGAGGAGCTTCCGCATACGGCCATATACCCCGGGCTGAGGCCTGATTGGGGACAGTATGACGCTGTATTCACTGTTGCCCGTGTACCATGGCTCTTATCCTGTAACGAGGCAAGAATCTCAGAGCTTTCGCCGAATTTGTATGAGTATGTTCTCTTGTGCCGTCAGTATAGGGAAGAGAACCGGCTTATCTGCGACAATAAACCCTTCCTGGACGGATTCCAGGGCTTGCAGAGTATCTCTCAGGGCATAAAGCGTATTCAGCAGGCTGACATATATGGAAAGATGGGAATAGACGAGGAGTATCGTTTCCCTGTCAAGATACAGGAAGATGAGGATGCATATCTTGATTCCTTAGGCCTTAAGGGTGTACCATTCATTCTCGTTCACCGCGGATGGGATGCTTCAAATGGAACCAGCGACTTTCATGTGAAGGCATGGTCTTTGAAGTCCTGCGGCGATATACTCAAGCGGATAAAGGCTCGTTTCCCTGCGTATAAATTGTTGTTGCTCGGGCTTTCGGAAAGACAGTCGCTTAATCCCGACGGATGCGACTTGAATCTGGTCGGAAAAACGAACCTTGAACAGGCAAAGGTTCTGCTAAAACATGCATCTTGCCTTGTTGACAATGAGGGGGGCATGGTTCACCTTCGTCATGCGCTCCACGGAGGTGCATCCGTCGTTATGTTCGGACCGACCGCAGTGCAGCTTTTCGGGTATTCCGAGAACGTCAATTTGACTTCCGGGGTCTGCAAGCAGTGGTGCGAATGGCTTTTTAAGAGCTGGACATACAAGTGCGCGGAGACTGGTGAAGGCAACCATCCGTGTATGGAAGCGATAACTACGGATGACGTCCTTGCGGGTATGTCCGAAATCCTTGAAGGAGGGCTGGCCAGTGCTTAAACGCCTGTATCATAGGCTTGTCTCTTCCGCAACTCGGGAGCTTCGGGAACAAAACATCGAGCTGGCACAGAGGCTCTGTAAGCTTGAGTCTGTGCTTGCAGAGCTTGTTGAGCGGTCTGTCCACATTGAGGACAAGGAGAGCTGCCTTTCAGACGAACTCTCTTGTCTCATGAGCAAGGAGAATGAGATTTCTGAGAGGCTTTCCTGCGTAGAGAATTCCGGGGCAGAGCTCGCCGTGCGGACAGCTCATATTGAGGACAGGGAAATCGAGCTGTTGGAGCGGACTTCCCGCATCGAGAAAGCTGAAGCAGAGCTCGCCGTGCGGACAGCTCATATTGAGGACAGGGAAATCGAGTCGTTGGAGCGGGCTTCCCGCATCGAGAAAGCCGAAGCAGAGCTCGCCGTACGGGCGGCTCATATTGAGGACAGGGAAATCGAACTTACTGAAAGATGTGTTCACATCGAGGAAAGAGAAATTGGACTTCTTCGGGATATTCTTAGTGCCCGTGAGAATATCGAGGTTGCAAAGATTTGTCTGTCACAGCAAATTGAAAGTGTTGGTTATGTGTTGAAGGATTCTGCTAGGATTCATTTTATTCGTTGCATTGATGTATATAACGCTGGTGATATTAATTGTTCTCCTCTGGATTATTTTTCAGAATTCAAAAAGAAATTTCTCTGTTATCTACACACAATAAAAAATATAAATTATTCCCTTATTCACGATGGGGATTATGTTGTTATAGGAGGAGGGGGAATGCTTGATTGTAGTGTTCAGTATCAGGCGGAGATAAATAGGCTGCTTTCGATGCCAGTGAAAGTTGTTTCATGGGGCTTGGGACATAATACGCATACTGAAGACTGTATTTTTCACTGCGATTTAAGCAGAAAGATTGCATACGAAAAGTTTTTTATCCTTGGAACTAGAGACTGGCAGTATTCTGAAAAAGAGATGTTTGTTCCTTGTGTATCTTGCATGATGCCTCAATTGGACAAAAAGTCTCTGTGTAAACGTCGAATAGGTGTTGTTGAGCATCACGCCATTCATATCGATGAATTTGATTTTGACAAAATAAGCAATTCAGAATCCGTTGAAGTTATCACGGATTTCATAGCTTCATCGGAGATTATCATTACGAATTCTTATCATGTTGCGTACTGGTCAATCCTTATGGAACGAAAGGTTGTAGTGTACAAACCTTTTTCCAATAAGTTTGATTTTTTTAAGTACAAACCTGTTGTCTATTCCGGAAATCTTGAGTTGGACATCTCTTCGGCACAGGTTTACGAAGGGGCGAAAGAGGAATTCAGACGGTTGAATATTGATTTTTCAAAGAAAGTCATGAAGTGCATAACTGGAAAATAATATGAAACGTTTCTTAGTGAGAATTAAAAATGGAATCATGTTTTTGCTTCATAATGGTCTTGTGGCAACGATGAAGAAAACTGTGAATTCCTTGGATCGCATGTGGAATAAACCCCTGTTCTTGGTAGTTGAGGATGCCGAAGCCCTCGCTAAAGCCGTTTATCTGCCTTCCGACAGAAACCTCACAAGAGCTTCCAGGGTCGTCCGCGTTCTGAAGACTGTAGACAACTGGCGGAATTGGTCAGCGAATGGAAAGGAGACCTGCCTGCTCGTCGCTGTGTATTTTGACGGGGGCTATGGCGACTACCTTATGTCCGCAAACTTCTTCGAGTATTTCCGAGAGAAGTTCGCGGGGCCTGATGTGTACTTCGATTTTTATGGAGCTGACTGGCTTAAGGACGTTTATAATTTTGAGATTCCAAACGTCCGCCTGCTTTCACATTCAGACTTCGCGTTTGATTATGCCGGTTCAGGCTATGACCTGGTATTCAAGATTGCCAAGAGAAACCAGCTTATATACGCCGATGAAGAAAGAATCGAGGAAATAAGTCCGTCTTTGTTTGAGTATGTCCAGCTTTGCAAGAAATACATTCGGGAGAACCAGAAGATATTTGATGCGAACCCGAGGCTTGACGGGCTTACCAGCGCGGAGTCGGAGAGACTGGGCAGAAAGCGCATTCAGGAGCCTGACATTTACGGATACTTCGGGGTCAGCACGGATTTCAGGATTCGGGTTCTGATAAACGAGGATGAGGACGCATATCTGGACAGCATCGGTCTGGGAAAACAAAAGTTCGTCCTCGTGCACCGGGGCTGGTGTTCTGCTGAGAACAAGGGAGAGAATGTCAAGGTCTGGTCGCTTGAAAGCTGCGGGGACTTGATTCCACGTTTTAAACAATGTTTCCCGGATTATAAGATAGTTCTGTTCGGGGAGCTTGCTTCCCAAGCTCCCAGTCCCGATGGCGCAGATTTGAATTTGCTTGGGAAAACGACGCTTGATCAGGCCAAGGTCTTGCTCAAAAATGCATCCCTGTTGGTTGACAATGAGGGGGGGATGGTACACCTGCGCCATGCCCTGAAGGGTGGTCCGTCTGTCGTACTTTTCGGTCCCACGTCAAAGGCCGTGTTCGGGTATCCTGAAAACGAGAACATATCGTCGTCGGCCTGCGACCACTGGTGCGAATGGCAGATTCCTGACTGGCCGTATACCTGCGCCAAGCTCGGAAAACCCGGCCATCCCTGTATGGACACGATTACGACGGACGATGTGCTTGAGGCAGCCGGCAGAATTCTTGCAGGGGAAGTACGACCGTACTAGCCAGCCCCGCCGGAAAACCTGCTATCATTATAAAGGTCGGGGAGCATCGTATGGATTTGTACGCACGGCTTACACGGCGACGTTCTTCATCCAGCGGCGGCTGTTAAGGAGCCAGACGCTGATTGCGAGGCGCACGTACTCTTCCAGCGAGAGGATAAAGTAGACCCACCAGATTGGCAGCTTCAGGGCGTAGGCGGTGACGAATCCGAGCGGAACGCCGAAACCCCATGTGCCTATGATGTTCACCGCCGTCATGAATTTGGTCTGCCCCCCTGCCTGCAGGACTCCGCCACCCACGACCATGTTGAAGACTTTCGCGGTGAAGACGAGGGCGAATGCGATGAGGATTCTCACCGTAATGGCGCGGGTCTCCGGGGCGACGTTGTAGAGCCGCACATAGAGCGGGGAGAGGGCGCAGACTGCCAGCGCAATGACGATTCCTGCGGTGACCGTCAGGCGGACAAAGCTGACCGCCTGTGACCATGCCTTCTTCTCGTCGTCAGCACCGAGAGAATTGCCCACGATGATTCCCGCCGCCGACGAGACCCCGCATAAGGCCCCGATTGCTATACCCTGTATAGGGTACATCAGTGTCATCGCCGCGCAGGGTTCCGTCCCCAGGTGCCCGTAGATGACCGCGTACATGTTCTCGCCGAGCGACCACAAGGCTTCGCCCAGCAGAACCGGGGCAAGAATGCCGGCTGCATTCTTCACAAAGTCCGCGGTGAAGCGCAGGGCGGGCTTGAGGTACAGGCCCTGCCGCCTCTTTTCCCGCACGAACAGGACAAGGACAATCAGCATC
>CACYDQ010000069.1 GCA_902773215.1 uncultured Spirochaetaceae bacterium
GACATAGGCCCGGTGATGATGTATTTGGGCGTGAAGCTCCTGGATTTGGTCAAGGTCGTGGTGTTCCACATCTGGCTCAAGAAGGAGAGGTGGCTCAAGAACCTGACAAAATGAATGACTGAGTAAGGAGGGGCAGGGGGTATGTACAGCATCCTGCTGTGTATCCAGTGTTTCAGCATAATCCTCATGCTGCTGGAAACCGCGTACATCATCAGAAAATGGTCCAAGCCCCAGCACGGCTGGCTCCTTTTCTACTGCGTCTCCGTACTCGTCAACAACGCGGGCTACCTGGGGTCCATGATGTCCAAAACCGAGGGAGAGGCCGTCCTCTGCTGGCAGTTCGTCTACCTCGGCAGGGCGTGGACGGGCCTCGCCCTGTTCATTTTCATCCTGGAGCTGTGCATGGGGCGGGGCTACAAGCGCATCACCGTCCCGCTCTCCTTTGCTCATGCCCTCACCTATTTCTCGATTCTGACGATGCGGCACAACAGGCTGTATTACACGTCCTTTTCCTTCGAGGAGGACGGCTTCTTCCCCCACCTGGTCTTCAACGACGGCCCCTGGCACTACGTGTTCGACGGCCTGCTCGCGGTGTATATGGTGGTCTGCCTGGTCCTGCTCGTAAGGTCCCTGCTCAGGCAGAAGAACCTGCACGTGAAGAAGCAGCTCGCCCTCATCTTCCTGGCAGTCCTGACGGACAGCGTATTCTGCCTGTTGCAGTCGCTCAGGCTGTTCCCCGTCTATGACATGAACTCACTGGGCTTCTCTGTTTCCTCGGTGCTGCTCTTCATCGCGATGTTCTTTCATGACATGCTCGACACGAGGGATCTTGCCCGGGAATTCGTCATTGAGAACATCTCGGAGGGAATCGCCGTCACGAATACCCACGGGAACCTCATCATCTGCAACGAGAAGGCACGGAAGCTCCTTCTGGGGCTGGATCCGGGCTCGCTGGACGGGGGCCTCGGCAAGCTGCGCGAGCTGCATGCCGGGGGCAGGCACCTGGAGGAGGACGGCAAGATATTCTCCATCAGCGAGGAGTTCCTGAAGAACAAGAAGGGGGCGGCGGGCAGTGTTTACCTTCTGACGGACGAGACCGAGCATTACCGCTACATAGACGAGCTCAAGGAGCAGAAGCAGATTGCGGACAAGGCCAACCGCGCCAAGGGAGACTTCCTGTCCAACATGAGCCACGAGATACGCACGCCGATTAACGCCGTCCTCGGGCTGGACGAGATGATCCTGCGCGAGGCGGACGACGAGGCGATACTGGGCTACGCGCACGACATCCAGAGCTCGGGCAAGTCTCTCCTTTCCCTGATAAACGACATCCTGGACTTCTCCAAGATAGAGGCGGGCAAGATGGAGATTGTCAGCGCGGAGTACGAGCTTGCCGTCATGGTCGGCGACCTGGTGAACATGACCGCATCCCGCGCGGAGGCCAAGAACCTGCTCTTTTCGGTGCAGGTGGATCCGTCCGTACCCCGCCTGCTTTTCGGGGACGACACGAGGATAAAGCAGTGCATCCTGAACCTCCTGACCAACGCGGTCAAATATACGCCGTCCGGCAGCGTCTGGCTTTCGGTCGGCAGCGAGAAGAAGGACGAGACCCACGTCCTGCTCACGGTAAGCGTCCGCGACACGGGAATCGGCATAAAGGAAGAGGATTTGAAAAAGCTCTTCAGCCCCTTCGAGCGGATTGAGGAGAAGCGGAACCGTTCCATTGAGGGAACGGGGTTGGGGATGAGCATCGTTAAGAACCTCCTTGCCGCGATGGGAACCCAACTGGATGTCAGAAGCGAGTACGGTAAGGGCAGCGAATTCAGCTTCTCCGTGGTGCAGGAGGTCCGCTCCTGGGAGAGGATAGGTGACTGGGAAAAGTCCAAGGCCCTTGCAACCTCTGCGTCGGGCTACCGGGAGCCCTTCCAGGCGCCGGAGGCGAGGATTCTCGTCGTTGATGACACTCCGATGAACATCACGGTGTTCAAGGGCCTCCTCAAGCAGACCCGCATACAGATAGACACTGCCTCGGACGGGGAGGGCGGGCTTGCCGCCAGCCGGGACCAGCCTTACAACGTCATCTTCATAGACCACCTCATGCCCAGGATGGACGGGCTCCAGATGCTTGCCGCCCTCCGCACGGACGACACGAACGTGAACAAGGACACTCCCTGCGTCGCCCTGACCGCGAACGCGATAGGCGGGGCCAAGGATATGTACCTTGCGGCGGGCTTCTCGGACTATCTTTCCAAGCCGATTAACAGCAAGCTCCTTGAGGCCCTGCTCGCGAATTTCATACCCAAGGACTTGCAGCTGCACAAGGGGGATGCGGGCTTTGTGGAGCGGGAAATTCGCAGGAAAGCGCCCGAGTCGGGCAGTCCGGCTGCCCTTGTCTCTGGCGCCGGCGACATCCTGCAGGAGCTGTTCAGGCTGAACGGGGAGCATGCCGCCCGGAACTGCGGTGGCGAGGAGATTTTCCGTGATGCCGTGAGGAACTTCTATGATGCCATAGAGGAAAAGGCTGATCTCATCAGGACGCTGTCGGAGTCCGGCGACTGGAAGAACTACACGGTTCAGGTCCACGCGCTCAAGAGCAGTGCCCGTCTTATCGGGGCGAGCGCGCTGGCGGAGATGGCCCGCTACCTGGAGGAATGCGGCAACAAGATGCAGCAGGGCGATGAGTCCGCCCGGGGCGACATAGAGGCCCTCACGC
>CACYDQ010000070.1 GCA_902773215.1 uncultured Spirochaetaceae bacterium
GTCGGACCGGGAACCGAGAAGGAGAAGATTACCGTCAAGGTTGGCGAGAAGATTCTGTACGACAAGTATGCCGGAACGGGAATCAAGATTGACGGTGAGGACTATCTTATCCTTAAGAATTCAGACATCATTGCCGTTATAGAATAACGAGAGCTTCTTGTTTTCTCTTTCTGACTGCCGGGTCAAAATTGTGCCCGGCGGTCTTTTTTTGTGTCAAAATGTCCTAGGGGTTCCTGCGGGACGGGAAAAGTGGGTCAAAATGTCGCAGTTTTCTTCTGGGGGAGCCCCCAGACCCCCTGTTTTCCGGGGGGAGTCCCCCGGCCTCTGTTGTTTTCTGGGGGGGCCCAGACCCCCTGTTTTCCGGGGGCAGATTTTTTAACGTTAAAAAATCTGCCTCTACTTCAGAAGCGGGTTTTCCTCTCCCCCGGACCCCCTCTGCTTTCCAGCGGCTGCCTAGGGGTTAGCACCCCTAGGAACCCCGGATGCTTCACGAGCAGTATTTGGTTTGTCAGTTATGGTTTTAAACTGCTTTGCTACTGTATTTGAGGGAACGTATGGAGCGGGGAAATGCCAGCGTAGCGTCAAGGCTATACGTTCCCGCACCAGCCTGCCCATGTGTGACGACCTCGTACTATGCACGGGTCACTAATCTGGCTGTAGCTACTTGCTTTTTCGTAAAATTTATGAATTTCTCGCAAAATTGGCACGGAACTTGCTATAAATATGACAAGAACATTTACAGGAGTGTAGCCATGACCAACGATGAGAGCGTTTTGAACTTGTACCTGAAGGACATCAACCGCATTCCCCTTTTGACCCGGGATGAGGAGGTCGAACTTGCGCATAAGGCACAGGCAGGGGACAAGGCTGCGAAAGACAAGCTTGTGAAGGCCAATCTCCGCTTCGTCATAAATATCGCCAAGAAGTACCAGAACCACGGCATTGACTTGGTTGACCTCATCAGCGAGGGAAACCTTGGCCTGCTGACAGCCGTCGAGCATTTCGACATATCCAAGGGCTACCACTTCATTTCATATGCGGTCTGGTGGATTCGCCAGTCCATCCTGAAGGCCATCTGCGAGAAGAGCCGTGCCATCCGCCTGCCGCTCAACAGGGCCAACGAAATCGTTCAGATCGAGAAGGTCAAGAAGATGCTCCGCGGCAAGATGAGCGAGAGCGAGGAAATAGAGGAAATCGGCAGGATGCTGAACATGGAGCCGGCGCATGTCAGGGATATGATGAACATTGCCCGCGAGATGGCGAGCCTGGATACCCCGGTCAACGCGAAGGACGCGGAGCCCGGTGCCACGCTCGGAGACTTCCTGGAGGACACCAACTTCAAGCCCGAGGAGTATGCGATAAACGAGTCGATGAAGGCGGATATCGAAAGCGTCCTCAGGACTCTCCGCCCCAACGAGGCCAGGGTACTGCGCATGCGTTATGGCTTGGAAGACGGCAAGGCCATGTCACTGAAAGAAGTCGGCGATGCCTGCAATCTTACCAAGGAACGTATCCGCCAGATAGAGAAGCATGCGCTCGTCCGCATGAAGCATCCCTATCGCCTGGCCCGTTTGGAGGCATACGTCGCCTAATTGTTTTTTGGGGTTGCCCCAGAGGCGTCTCGGATGCCAGTCAGTGAGACAGGATATTAGTTTACTTTCACCTGTCCTAATACTTTTCCTATACTGTCGTGAATCACGAGGTCGGCGATGCCGTCGCTCTCGGTGGGGTCGCGGTTTATGAGGACAAGGTGCTCGCCTTGGTAGGCGCTGATGAAGCCCGCCGCCGGGTATACGGTCAGCGAGGTGCCGCCGATGATAAGGAGATCTGCCTGCTGCAGGTCGCGGATGGCGTGTGACACGATATCATCGTCCAGACCCTCTCCGTAGAGGACGACGTCGGGTTTGAGGATGCCGCCGCATCCGGGATTGGAGCAGACCGGGATGCCCTTTATGTTCGCATGCTTGATGTCCGCAACGTAGTCAAGGTCGTACTTCATGCCGCATTTGGTGCAGTGGTTCCTGAGCGTGCTGCCGTGCAGTTCCCACACGGTCTTGCTTCCTGCCGCCTGGTGCAGTCCGTCTATGTTCTGCGTGATGACGGAAGTCAGCTTTCCCGCTTTCTCCAGTTCCGCAAGCTTTTTGTGGGCGATATTGGGTTTGATATCGCTGACGATGAGCTTTGCCCGGTAGAAGCGGTAGAATTCCGTCGGATTGGCATGGAAGAAATCCGCGCTCAGGATAGTTTCCGGCGGATAGTCCCACTCCTGGTGGTACAGACCGTCTACACTCCTGAAATCCGGAATTCCGCTTTCTGTAGAAACTCCCGCTCCGCCAAAAAATACGATACGCTCGCTCTCGTCGATAAGCTCCTGCAGCCGCTGGGCCTGCTCCTTGCTCTCCATATTACCCCTTGACATCCAGATTTTTTATGATGTTTTTAGTTTCGGCAGGTTGCGAAATTTAAATTAGATTTTTTCCGTCCCTCGGAAAGCCGATAATATCTCCGTGAGTGTTTTTATGGGAAAAAATAGATACCGGCTGGTCGCAGTGGCAGTAACCGCCGCCTTGGTCGCAGTCGCAGGGCTGGCCACGTCGGTTGCCGTCGTTTCATGCGGGAACAGAAAAACAGCCGGAAGGGAGAATGAGATATCGGATTTGCAGCAAGTCTCGTTCGTCAAGAAGAGCCACAAGTGGTATTACCTGAATCAGGACGGCTTCAGCGAGGTTGACCTGCCCCAGCATGCCCCCCAGGTGATGGAGCAGCCTTGGACGGAGGCCGTTCGCATAGCCTCGGCCGCAAGCCTTCCCGTCGATTCTGCGGAGACTGGTGATTATCAGGCATTTGCCCTTGTGAACCACCTGGGGCTGCTTGCCTTTTCCGGATCCAAGATAGATTTGTTCACCGACTCAAGTTATTTCTCAAGCCTTACGGCGGATTCCCTCGTGTTCAGCGACGGGCAGCCAGTTTTTTACTTATACAAGAGCAGCTTCTTCAACAGCGCGGCCTCAAGCCCGGAGGATGACGGCAAGGAGCGGCCCTTCCTCTTGGACTTCAATTCCCGCAGCGGGCTCTTCTATCCCCTTGTCAGCTACCAGAATCTGGGGATGGACACGAGCGAGGAAATCATCGGCTTTTTCTGGAACGGGGAGAGCTGGACCTGCGCGGCCAAGAAACGGCGTGACCAGCAGATAGAGTTCAAGTATTTTATCTGGAAGCCGCTCGTAAGCCTGACTGACTTGAATCCCGCCCTGCTCTCAACCGACAGCTTTATTTTCAAGAGTGCGACCGAAGACGATTACAAAAAGATAAGCATGCCCATGCTCTTCTCTTCCGCCCCGGAGGATTTGAAAAGCCTCATCGCCTCTATCCCGTCGGAGTTCTCTTTCTACGTCGCATGGCGGGACGGGTCTGGTTCCAGTCCCGTCAACTATTATCAGGCTGGCAGGGGGAGCTCTACGCTGAATGCCAAAGGGGTATCCAGGACGGAATCCGGTTATGACGTCATCGTGTTCGCTGACGGAACGACATACCTCCGGACGGCACCGGGCGGAAACATCTCCGTCTTTCGTCTGCCTCTCCTGCAGGCCGGATATTCCTATGGGGAGGTTGCCATCGCCGGGGACTACCTCATCGTCGCCTGGGAGGAGAACAACTTCTACAAGACAAAACGGTCAGGCTTCATCCAGATTGACTTGGGCGAGGTTCTCAAAAAGATAGAAAAATAGCCTGGTGCTGCCCGTGCAGAAAGAAGCGTTGAAGTAAAAAAAATGCTGTTGATTTTTCCTCCGTATGATGTTACTATAAGCTAACAGTATACGGAGGAGATTGAGCTTTATGTCAAAATCAGTCTGGGACACCTTTGCCCCTGTCTATTCGCTTGCGATGAAGTCGCAGAAACATATCTACGAGTATATGTACTCGCACATCCGTACAGCGGTGGCGGGGAAGCAGGTGCTGGAGCTTGCGACCGGGCCGGGGCTTATCGCCAGGAACGTCGCCGCCTCCGCCGCTCACATTACTGCGACGGACTTCTCTCCCAAGATGATTGAGCAGGCCAAAAAGGGGCAGGTTCCCGGCAACGTCAGCTTTGAGATTACCGATGCCGCCGACCTGCGCTATGAGGACAAGTCCTTTGACGTGGTATTCATTGCGAACGCGCTCCACGTCGTGCCGGCCCCGGAGAAAGTCCTGTCAGAGATAAACCGCGTGCTCCGGGACGGCGGCATGCTGATTGCCCCGAATTTCATAGAGCGGGAAATCAGCACCCCGAACTTCTGGCAACGGCTGCTGTCCGCTGTCGGTATCCGCTTTGAGCACCAGTGGACGGCGGAGGAATTCCAAGGCTTCCTTGCAGCGAACGGCTGGAAGATCACGTCCGGCGAGGTCGTTCCCGGCCGCATCGATTTGTTCTACGCGGAGTGCGTCAGGAATTTTTGACGGCAGTTCAGCCTGCCCATATATGGAAGTCATGGAAACACAGTCAGTGGCTGCTGGATTTCAGCAGGCTTTGTACAATCGCTCTGTTTTGCTGTGAAACGAAGCGAATCCTACTGGAAAAAACTCTCTGGCAAGCAGGCACCGTTCTGTGACAGGCCTTCTTACAATCTGTAACTGGGGTAGTTTCAGCCTGTAACTAGGCTAGTTTCAATTCGTAATTAGACTTGGTTTTTCTTTTCTCGGGGCATTCGTGGCTTTCCGCCTGCCTGTTGTGTGGTTCTTGCCCCTGTCTGCAGGGCGGGGGACGCAAACCGTAGTGCCACGATTATAGCACGGATGCGGGGAAAATGCAATGGGGCTGGAGAAACAATGCTTTGGCTTCTGGCTGTACACTTCGGTGAAGACTGATGCAGAAAATGAGAATCTACAGGCAGGACTCAAAATCAAAGGAAGCTCTGACGGCTTTGATGTTTAAATCTTTGATGGATTTTAATCATCTTCAGAGAATCTTGGGTAAAAATTGATTTTCTTTATATAATATCAGTTAGTATTGACAAACTATTCTTGTTTATGATATTTTTTTGTCGATTAGGTTAGATATAGCTAACAAAGGGGATCTTATGACACAGAAAAAGACAGGTGCGTTTTTGATACTTGCACTGA
>CACYDQ010000071.1 GCA_902773215.1 uncultured Spirochaetaceae bacterium
CGAACATCCCGTGCTTGCAGAATGATGTGAGCAGGTGATCGAAAAATCCGATGGGGTTCTTGACCCCGCAGCGTCCCTTGCCGTCCAGGTTCAGCGTAAGCGTTATCTGTGTTTCCCGTGTGTTCCGTTCTACCGTGGCTGTTCTGTTCATGGGGCCATTATAGCGCAAGAGCAGTTTTTTTTCAAATTTCCTGCCGGAGACCTACAACATCTTCATCACCGAGCACGGCCCCGGGCAGGGCCTGCGACGGTAGTCTGCGCCGCCCGCCTATGACGTCGGAAGGGAGCATACTTGTCGCGCTCGGACTCCGTTATGCCCAGCGCGGCCATCGCTTGCACCTGGGTCATCCCCGTATTGGCGATGAGGTTCTTGAAAATGCCCCTAGAATTTAGACCGCGCGTAGCTGCCGGGCTTGGTGCCCCGGTAGTAGGAGGGCGCAATGTGGTCCACATGCCAGCCGCCGTCGTAAAAGCCGGAGTCATCGGCAGTCGGGCTTATGAAGATGACCTTGAGCTCCTTGCGCTCGGTGTCGTAGACGAACTCATTGGACTGCCAGTCCTCCCCGGTCAGCCTTGTGTAGTCCATCTGCCCGTCTTTTGGCGTGTAGACCGAAATGCGGTACTTCCCGCTCTTGAGTCCCAGGTGGACGACGCAGCCGCCGGTAAAACAGCCTTTCCAGTAAGCATGGCAGAGGCACTTCTCCTGCCAGAGGTTCGTGTGGATGTCGTAATGCCAGGAATAGGACAGGGCAGTTATGCAGTCCCAGGCGTCGTTCCCCTCCATGTCCGTAACCCGGATGAGGCAGGGGACGTCGTTCATGTCCCCCCGGTTCTCAGGCCGGTATATCTCAAGGGCGGACAGGGGCAGGAGGCAGGCAAAAAGCAGGGCCGTAAGAAGGAATGCACGTCTCACCCTCCTATTGTCGGCAGGAAACGGGGGGAAGCTCACCGGCCGCTACTGCTCCCCCAGGGGATGAGCCGCATCCCGCCCAGATCCAGCCGCTTCTCCGCTTCATCCAGCAGGACATCCATTGCGGAGAAGTCGAAGTCCTCCCCTTCCATGGGAAGGCATTCCCAGACAGCAGGGGCACCTCCGGTACAAACTCCGTCCAGCGCCCCGTACAGGCTGAACTCCTTGGAAATCCGCCCGAAGTTCACGCAGCAGGCAATCGTCCCGCTGAAATTCACGGCGATCCCCGCGCTGGCCTCGAAGGCATGCACATCCGCCCGGTTCCAGCAGTTGGCAATGACTGCCCCGCTTCCGCCGGATGCCGCGAAGGCCGCCGCATAGTCAATTCCGCGCACGCTCCCGCTCTCAATCCCAAGGTTACACACCCTGCCGCCGAGACGGCCGAAGAGGGCGGGATTTTCCCCGCGCTCCTCCATCAGCTTAGTCTTGCGTATACGGAGCCCCCTTATAACATGGCCCCCGCCGTCATAGCTGCCGTTGAAGGCCATCCCGGCACCGTCGCCGATGGGAATCCAGTTCCTGACGGAAGAGAGGTCTATGTCGGAGGTCTGGCGGAAGCAAGCCCCGCTGTAATCCAGCCCCGCGTTCACGTGCCGGGCGAGCGAGAGCAGGTCATCGGCGTTTTTTATTATATACGGGGAAGCAAGGGTCCCCTCCCCCCCGAATGGCGACAGGTTCAGGGTCTTGCCTTCCCGCGCATAGACGGCGAACTGCTGCTCCCCTATCCTGTAAGCCTTCAGCATGCGGAAGCTCGCGGCCTCGGGAACAAGATATACGTCAGCGACATTCGCGAAGAAAAAGTCCTGGTCTTCCAGGAACCCGGACGCATATTCAAAGGGGCGGCTGTCGCTGTCCTTCCAGAAGCGGAGGTTCGCCCAGTCAGTCATGTGAATCATCACATCCCTGTCCATATAGGCATACAGCTCGGGAACGTCCTGACCGAAACCGGGAACGCCATCGGGCAGGTCCTGCTCCAGGACTTTCACGAAGCTGTTCAGTTTCTCTGTCCGCCAGCCGCCCATTCGTTTCAGAGTAACCCGTTCCGGGAACGTGATGTTGTCCAGGATGAGCGCCGAGAACACGGCAATGACGAGCACACTGCCGAATTTCACGAGGACGGGGCGGACGTCCGCCGCGTCAAGCAGAGCCCACAATCCCGCCATGACCATGACGAACTGAAGGTACGAGATGTTCAGGAACCCGCGCCCGCACTTGCTCATGTAGTAGGCCATGAACCCCAAACCTATCAGGGACATCGCGGCATACAGCTGGGGGGAAGGGCCGGCATCCCGGCTCGTCCGCAGGGACAGAAGCCTGACGACAAAGGAATAGCAGATTGCAAGCGTAAAAAGGATGAAATAGGAAAATGCCGTACTGTGCACTCCGATGATGGGCCACTCGAGCCGCGCCATGAAATCGCTGCCCGACAGGAGGGGGAACATGAAATCACGGAAGCCTATGGGGCTGCCGCCACAAAGGAGGTTGTATGCGTTCGCCACGAGCATTGCGGCCGCGAACTCCGCGGCAAGGGGCAGGGCGGCAAGCAGCAGGGCATTCCGGTTGCCCGCAGTCAGGCAGCCCCGGGAGAAATCCGCACGGGAAAGAAATATCCATGCGGATATGGCGAGCATGCAGACAAGCCCGGTCTCCGGGTTCCACAGCAGGGATGCCGCCCCCAGCACGGAAAGCCCCGCGAGGCGGCCCCAGGTCAGCAGACCTTTCCCGTCCGCCTGGAGGAGGCACGCCGAGACCAGGGCCCCGAAAACCATCCTGTGCGGTTCCTGCTGAAAGTATGCCCTGCCTCCGAACTGGAAGAAGGAACCGATTGATATCAGAAAGATGAAGAAAACCGCGTCATTCTTTATAAAGCGGTGCAGGACATAGATGACGGACAGGAACATCACCGCGGCGACCAGGAACTGCATGACGGCAATCGCCACGTTATAAGGTATCCCGGCAAGGTGCAGGAGCCGCATCGGCAGAAGATAAAAAATCCCGTAATGCCCGTACAGGGCAGTCAGATGCTCCGCATCGTAAGGGATAAGGTTGACTACCTCAAAGACGCTTCCCTCCCAGCCGTTTATGTGATAGGGGTCATCCCCGAAGATGTTGGGGACGTAGAAGAGGGACGACAAGATAATCGTATACGCAAGCGAGGTGGCGGGGCGGAAAAAGCGGCTCCACCCTGCCTTTGCTGGAGCAGCCCTGACTGCCATACACGCCGCCATGGTAACGAGCGACACGGAGAGCAGGTATATGGCAGGGGGCATCTGGTAGCGGAACCTCATCCTGGC
Source organism: uncultured Spirochaetaceae bacterium (assembly GCA_902773215.1). Lineage (GTDB taxonomy): Bacteria > Spirochaetota > Spirochaetia > Treponematales > Treponemataceae > Treponema_D. Next base: position 3,265 of record CACYDQ010000071.1, read on the forward strand.
GGAGGAATGCCAGAGCGAGCCCGCGCTGGACGGAATGAAATTCAACAGCAGCCACAAGACAACTGCCCCTGCGACCGCCAGCTGGACGGCCGGACGGGACTTATCCTTCAAATACCGGTTATGCATCAGGCAGAAGCAGGACGCAAAATATGAGCCCGCAAAAAGGCAGGTCTGAAGGAGCAGGAAGAACATGTTCCCTACCCTGCCTTTCAAGATGAAAGTAAGCCCCGCCGATACCGAAGTGGCAATAAGGACGGACAGGAGGTTCGCATCCGACATGAAGAGGGAAAATGCACCCTGTCCGGCGGACAACGGGCACCATGCCTTCCTGACAAGCACGATCAGCAGCTGCAGGACGGTCAGGCATACCGCACAGGCAAGGAGGGCTGCCCGTATGCGGGAGAACCACTTCTCCGGCCGGCGGAGAACGGAACCTTTCAGCATTTCCCCGGCGGCAAGAAACACATCCTGCACGGCCGGCAGGAAAGAGACGGCAAGCAGGACGACGCACAGCGCGGAAAGGATGACAGGGAGTCTTCTAAACTTCACCGTTACTCCACCGTCACTGACTTGGCGAGGTTCCTCGGTTTGTCCGGGTCGATCCCGCGATGTACCGCGCAGTAGTATGCGAAGAGCTGGGAGGGGATGATGGAGAGAATCGAAGCGAACGCGCTGTCGCAGGCGGGGATGGGGAAAATCTCGTCCGCGGCGGCCGTGAACGCCCCCTCCTTGTCCTGCGTGATGACGAGGGTCGCCGCCCCGCGAGTCTTGACCTCGACGATGTTGCTCGCAAGCTTCTCGTACATCTCCTTCTGGGTCGCGGTCGCGACGACGAGGGTCGC
>CACYDQ010000072.1 GCA_902773215.1 uncultured Spirochaetaceae bacterium
CTACATGGGTCCCTTCGAGAAGATGGAGGCCGGGCAGGTCGAGGGGATGTGCACGGTCAACTGCAGATCCCTTGCCTCGCTCACGGCAGCAGCACTCCCCTATATGCGCGGGGGGGCGGGAATCGTGAATGTCGCTTCGGCAGCGTCGTTCCAGCCCAATCCCTACCTGAGCCTCTATTCGGCGAGCAAGGCGTTCGTCAGGCAGCTGTCGCGGGCCTTGGCCGTGGAGCTGAAAGGCCGGGGCATACGGGTCACCTGCGCGTGCCCGGGATGGGTCGACACCGGGATGCTTCCGAAGGAGAAAGACGGAGTGACGATACACTACCCCGGCATAATAAACCCCGCCCGGGTCGCGCAAAAAGCGCTTGCGGACAACAGGAAGGGGAAGGATATGTCCGTTCCTTCCTTTTTCGCACAGTTCTGCAGGCTCTATTCCAAATGGATGCCGACGAAGCTGGTCATGGCGCAGTGGTCGCGCATGATAGCAAAATATGTGTAAGCGAAGAACGCAGGCCGAAAGAAGCTCTTGAAATCACAAGGGTAATATGGTACCTTGTTGAAAGGAGGCAAAGCGGACTATGAAGACGCTGGTCGTTTATACATCACAGACGGGATTTACAAAGCGATACGCAGGATGGATTGCCGGAAAGGCAAAGGCAGACCTGTTTGACCTGAAGGACGTGCAGGGAAAAGATGCCTCTTTCTTTGAGGCCTACGATGCCCTTATATATGCGGGCTGGTGCATGGCCGGAAAGCTTGTCAAGCTGAATTGGTTTTTGGACAAGGCGACCCGTCTGAAAGGAAAGAAACTCGCCGCCGTCGCTGTCGGGGCCAGCCCGAACGAAAGCCCTGATGTCGCCGCCTTCATGGAAAATATCCTGCCGGACGAACACAGGCAGTACGTCAAGGCCTTTTACTGTCAGGGCGGAATCGACTATGAAAAAATGAAGCTGCCGTCAAAGCTTATGATGAAGCTGTTCGCCAGTTCTTTGAAAAAATCGAAGGATGAAAAGACGCGGGAGACAGGCTCGCTCATCGACCACTCATACGACATATCGGACATCCGCTATACCGAGCCGCTCCTCAGCTTCCTTTCGCAAGAAAGCTGACGAAGGATCCGGGCAGGTTGCATTCCGCCCCGGAAACCCCGTTTACACCTTGAAAAATACAGAGATATGGTTCATAATCAGAGTATCGACACAGCAAGGAAAAGGCCGTTCTGACAGCGCGGAACGCGGGATACGGCCAGGGGGACAAAAATGAACAGTGTAGACCAGTTTTTCAACCAGGCGGGGGGGCTGACGAGCGTGCCCGCCTTCATCGACGACGAGGAGAAAGGCGCGGACCGCCCCGTCATCGTCCCGAACGCGGAGTACTTCGAGAAGTTCCTGGCCCGCTGCTACAGCAGCGTCCTCAACGACGAGACCGTGAACCTGAACCAGAGGGGGGATCGCTTCGGGGACCCGGCCTTCCGCAAGGCCCTGTCGGCCTTCATGTTCCGCTTCCACAAGGTGGAGGCCCCGGTGGACAACATCATCGTCGGCCCGGGCATGGGCGCGCTCGTGCTCCGCCTGATGCAGCTGCCCACCCTGCGCCGCCCGTCCGGCGAGAAGAAAGGGGGCAGCCTCCTGACCTATGCGGAGCAGGTGCGCCGCTCCATCTCGCCGGTCGTCGCAATCCCCGAGGACGTGAGCACGACCACGGAGCGCCTGTTCAAGAACGCGGGCTTCGGGGTCAAGAAGGTCGTCGTCGATGACCTGGGCATCTCTCTGGATTCCCTGCTCACATCCGGCACGACGATCCTGTTCGTCACCCCCGTGGAGCCGCCCGAGTTCACGCTGGACGACCCGGCGGAACGGCGGCAGGGCATCCTGGACTGGGCGGCGGAGGCGGACTACCGCTACATCATCGAGAACGACGACACCATGAACATCAGCATCGACACCACCTTCAAGAATGCGGACGAGAAGGACAAGGTCATCTACATGAACTCTTTCTCCAACCTCCTCTGCAAGGGCCTGTCCATCGCCTGGATGGTGCTGCCGGACAAGCTCCTCGCCGAATACAAGGAGGCCTTCGGGGAATACGACTGCCAGGTGCCCTACCTGGACCAGCTGGTCCTCACGATGTTCCTGGACAAGGGCTACATGGACAACTACCTGGAGAGCGTCCAGGGCGGCGGCGATACCATGGACATCTAGGGAAACGAAGCGGGCGGCCGTAACTGAGCCGTCCCGTCACAAGCCCCCCACATCCGAAAAAGTCATGGCACGTATACGCCCGGGAACAAAAAGGATTCTTCTCACCGCATGCCTGGCGCTCCTCCTGCTGCCCGCCCGGGTCTGTGCGCGGGCCGTCAGGCTCAGCTTCGTTCCCATGTTCACCCCGGAGCGGAAATACCTGGACCTGGACTGGGACACGGCCTGGTTCTCCCGGCCCCCGGACGAATACAACCACTCGCTGGCGCGGCTCTGCTGCTTCCTGGCGGATTCGGCATACAGCACGGACGCGGACGGGACCCCCGGCGACATCATCGCCACGTACCGCGCATTGGGGGCAGATCCCCGGAGCATCAGCTACAACTACAAGATTGACTACGAAAGCCCGCTCGGCAAGGATCAGTGCGCCTACTCCTTCGCCACCGTTCCCCTCCCGGGCGGAAGCCCCCTCATCATCCTCTCCATACGCGGGACCCCGGCGGGCAAGAACGAGTGGCTGTCCAACCTGAACATAGCGGACTCAAAGGCGGACGCGGGCAAGAAGAAGAAAGGCTCCGGGGACAGTCCTGCGGACAGGGGCGCGGATGACCCCACGGACGGGGGAAACTACCACGAGGGATTCCTCAAGGCGGAGCGCATCATCCTCGCGGATCTCCTGAAGTACACGGAGGAGCACGGGCTGGACAGGGGCAGCTGCAAGCTCCTGGTCTCGGGGCACAGCCGGGGGGCGGCGGTCGCCAACATAATCGGCTCGCACATAGTCCGCCAGGAGCTGTTCGACACGGGCAACTGCTACATCTACACGGTGGCAAGCCCCAACGTCACGACCCTGCCCGAGGAAATCACGAAAGGGGAAAGGTTTTCGTTCATCTGGAACATCGTCAACGCCGAGGACATCGTCCCGTCCATCCCCTTCAACCGGGTGGAGGGATGGAACTACCGGAAATTCGGCAACGTCAAGGTGCTCTCGAGCGCGTGGTCGGCGGGGCGTGACCGCTTTTACGGCGAGCTCCTTCCCAAGATGAACAGGACATACCGCTACCTGACTGGGAAGGACTACCAGCCCACCGGGACGGGCCCCTTCATCCAGATACAGCTCGCCCGCCTGATGGCCTACATGAACCCGGACGTGGAC
>CACYDQ010000073.1 GCA_902773215.1 uncultured Spirochaetaceae bacterium
CCGAAGCTGTCGCAGTAACGGACGAAGCGGGCAATCTTGTCGCTCGCGTCGCAGTTCATCAGGCCGCCCCAGACGGCGGGGTTGTTGGCGACGATTCCGACGGACTTGCCTTCGATTTTGGCGAAGCCGACGACGGACATCGCCGCGAATTCTGCCATGACCTCAAAGAAGGAGTCATCGTCCACCACGCAGTCAATGACCTTGCGGATGTCGTAGCCCTTCTTGCTCTCCTCGGGGAGGACGGTGTTTATCTCGTTTATCTTTTTCTTGTCGAACTTGAACTTCGCATCCGCCGTGGTCTTGTCGCCGTAGTAGTGCGGTATGTAATCGAGGAGCTTGCGGATTTTGTTCAGGCAGTCCTGCTCCGTGTCGCAGCGGAAGTGGGCGACACCGCTCTTTTCCGAGTGGATTGACGCGCCGCCGAGCTCCTCGGAGCTGATGTCCATGGACAGGACGCTTTTGACGACCTTGGGGCCGGTGATGAAGAGCTGGCTTATCTTATCGACCGCGAAGATGAAGTCGGTGATTCCCGGTGAGTAGACCGCGCCGCCCGCGCAGGGGCCCGCGATGATGCTTATCTGGGGGACGGAACCGCTCGCCCTGACGTTCTGGTAGAACAGCTCCCCGTATCCGCAGAGCGCGTCGATTCCTTCCTGAATCCTCGCCCCGCCCGAATCGTTTATGCCGATAACCGGGCAACGGGCCTCTATGGCTTTGTCAATCAGCTCCGCTATTTTCTGGCCGTGCACCTTGCCCAGGCTGCCTCCCTGCACCGTGAAGTCCTGCGCGTAGACGGCGACCTTGCGGCCGTTTATCTTGCCGAAGCCGGTGATGACCCCGTCGTAGGGAATCTCTTTGCCCGCCATCCCGAAAGAGGTGCACTGGTGGCTCGCGCGGGAATATATCTCGTGGAAACTGTCCTTGTCGCAGAGGGCGGCAATGCGCTCTATGGCGTGCAGCTTGCCCTTTGCGTGCTGTTTTTCAAGATTATACGTGTAGTTAGCCATATCAAAAATAGTAACAGCTATTGCCCTCGTAGTCAATGACAAAAACTGTTATTTTGTCAGATAGCGGGCAGTCTTCCATTTGTCAGCTTTTTACGGTAGACTTCTTGCCGTATGGCTTCCTTGATTGATTTGGAAAAGATAACACAGGACATACGGCTGTCCTCCTTATTCGAACATGCATCCCCGCTGGTGGCATCCTCCTGCATTTCCCGGCTGAAGCTTCTGCTCGACACAGACTCGCTCGGCAGGAGCTATCTCAGGATAAAAGAAACTTTCACGTCAGAGGACAGAGCGCCGGAAGAAATCGTGATGGACAGCAGCCTGCCGTTCAGCAGCCCTGCCAACCGGCTGACATCAGTCCTTCAGGCTGTCCTTGTGCGGAAAAACGGTGTCTTCTCCTGGAAAGGGAGTAGCGAGAGGCTGTATCTGGACGAGAATCCGGATCTGGCGGACAGCCTGTTTACGTCAGGTGTCCCCGTTTATTATATGGAAAAAGGGGCGACCCCCGCCCAGATTGAGCAGACAGGGGAGGACGCAGACCTTTGCATGGAGCTCAAGGGAGACGGAAAGGGATTCTTCCGTCTTTCCGTCGTCCTGAGGACCGGGGAGATGGGAATTCTGGATTCGGTGAAGGCCATGAGCCCGCGCTATGCCCTGGCCGGAAGCAAGCTCTTCCGCTGTGAGCTGGGGCCGCTCTACAACCGCCTCTCCTCCTTCAACGGGAAGATACGGGAGGAAAAGGCGGGGCAGTGCCTCTCGCTATTCCTGACGGCCTTCCCCGGCGCACAAATCCTGATGGAGGGCTGGACGATGGAGGAGCAGCCGCCCAAGCTCGCGGAGGAGGGGCTGAGGTTCGAGAGCCTCGATGACGAGGGGAACCTGTGCCTCTCCTTCTTCACCTCGCTTGAGCTTCCCGGCTTCGACGACAGCTTCGTCCCTTCGGTACGCCCCCAGTTCATCGTCACGCTGGACGAGGAGCAGAGGAAGTTCGAGAAGGCCCGCGTGGTATACCCGCTTTCCTCGCAGGAAGGGGAGAACTCCGTGGAGGCCATGCTCAGGAAAAGCACGCGCAGCCACAAGGACGAGCTTGAGGATGACAATTTCTTCACCAGCGATGACGGCGTTATCTACATTTCCCCCAAGCTCGCTTCGTTCTTCCTGACCGAGAACCTGACTGCGCTCGCCTCGTCCTACCGGCTCTTCGGCACGGACGCGCTCAAGAAGTACAAGCTCAAGAGGGTCTTTCCCAAGACATCGCTTTCCGTAAAGAGCGGCATAGACTTCTTTGACACGACATGCACGGTCAACGTGGACGGGCAGGAATTCGACCTGAGCGAGGCATTCAAGCTCTACGAGGCCAACCACTACATTCCGCTGAACGACGGGTCGCATGCGATTATTGACCCGCACTACTTCGACTCGCTCAGGAGAATCCTCAGCAAGAGGACAAAGGAGGGGACCTACAAGCTCAGCTTCTTTGACCTGCCGGTCGTCAACGACATGATAGACGAGAAGACATCCGACGTGGGGCTGAAGAAGAGCCGGGAGGTCTACGAGGGATTCAACAAGATTGCAAAGAGGAAACTTCCCGACTCGCTCGTGAAGGGCAAGCTCCGGCCATACCAGGAGTACGGGGTCAAGTGGCTGGACTACCTGCGCGAGAACAACCTGGGAGGCTGCCTCGCTGACGACATGGGGCTTGGCAAGACCCTGCAGGCCATAACCCTGCTGTCATCCTGCTACATGGAATCCAAGGGCACGGACAAATTTACCCCGTCGCTCATCGTCGTCCCCAAGAGCCTGGTCTCCAACTGGCAGGAGGAAATCCGCCGCTTCGCCCCGGAACTGGACACCGGCGTGTACTACGGGCAGCAGCGGAGCCTGGAGGAGGCCCTCACGCACAGCGTCGTCCTGACGACATACGCGATTGTCCGCAACGACATAGAGGAGCTGCAGAAGCTTGAGTTCGAGTTCGTCATACTGGACGAGGCCCAGTCCATCAAGAAC
>CACYDQ010000074.1 GCA_902773215.1 uncultured Spirochaetaceae bacterium
GCTGCCGGGTATTCTTGGTCCGGAGTCCCAGCGCATGAAGTTCCTCATCAGTGACGGCATCCATCTGTGCGCGTGAAAGCTCCCGAATAATCCTGCCGTCCTGTAACACCAGCGCCCGGTCGGCAAGGTCCCAGAGGTATGCTATACGGTGCTCGGCGACGATTATCGTCTTTCCCTCTTGCTTCCATTTTTTCAGGAGAGATGCAAGCCCGTCTATCGTGCGAAGATCAAGGTTCGCGGAAGGCTCGTCCAAGAGGACAATCCTGTTCCCCGTGACCGCAACCGATGCGCATGCGATTTTCTGCTTCTGCCCGCCGCTCAGGTGAAAGAGACTCCTTCCCATAAGCGGCTCAAGCTGAAGCTCTTTTATCGTGTTGTCCATGCGGCGCAAAATCTCTTTTTCCGCCATCCCCTGATTCTCGCACGCGAAGGCAAGCTCGCTCGTGGTGTCCACGTTGAAGAACTGCGAACGGGGATTCTGGAACACGGTGCTGACGGTCTTCGCCGTGTCGTACAGCTCCGCCTTCGAGACATCCACACCGTCCACCGTCACGCTTCCGTGCAGGCTGCCCTCGTAGAAGTTGGGGATAAGCCCGTTTATAAGGCGGAGTATCGTAGTCTTGCCGCAACCGGAAGCCCCAGTAAGCAGGACAAACTCGCCGTCGGCAACCGAAAGGCTGACATTCCGAAGGCTGCCGTTCGAGACGCTTTCCCCCACTCCCCCGGCCGCACCGTTTATGCCGTCCTCTCCGGAGCTATATGTAAAACGCAGGTCTTTCAGCTCTATCATGTTCAATCCGCCTCTTGCGTTAGCTTAAACTAACGACAATATACTACGGATTTTACACGCTTTAGTCAATCACCGGCATGGTGCGGAAGGGAAAGTATAAGGTCAGACCTCCAGGGGCGCAACGTCCCCTTCATTGTCGTCTGCGGCGGGACTGCTTTCCTGAGCCGCATCAAGGATGTGTTCAAAATTGGCAGGTATCGTGCAGATTTTCGTTTTCCGCAGGAGAAAGAACAGGACAAGCAGATAAGGAATACCGCTCAAAAGCAGAGCCGGATGGTAGCCGTCAATAGTCTGCTGGATTGAACCGCTCTTGTATATGCTCGTGATGCCGGCGGCAACATCATAGAACGCATGCAGCGCAACGTTCGGCCAGATTGTCCCATTCCGCAGGTATAGCGCAACAAAAACCATCCCCAGCACGACTGCCATCACCGTCTGCACGGCGACTGCGGCGGGTTTCAGCCCAGAAGCGATGTTCGTCAGGTGCATAAGCCCGAAGAGCAGGCCTGAAAGGGCGACCGTCTTCCACACACCGCCCTTTGATTTTGCAAAACGATTGTACAGAGTTGTCGTAACGACACCGCGGAAGGTCAGCTCCTCGGCGACACCGACAAACACCATTAACAAGAAAAATACCCCGATCATAAAGGGAGAATTGGGCGTTCGTTCGCCGGAGTAGCTGAGAAGCAACGCTGGTATGGAGATTACCGATGCAACGAGGAGATAACCGCCTGCAAAAAGCCCTTTGAAGAAGCCCACGCCTTTGTTCGTAAGGACAGGCAGAAAGCCGGTGCAACGTAAGAAGACGACGGCGGCAATGGAAAAAAATATTTCCACTGCAAGGGAAATAACATTGAATATCCCGGCATCCACGGGAAGTTTGCCCAGCGGAGTAAAGGAAATGACAGAGTCAACTCCTACAAGGAACAGGCCGTACAATGCCGACACTACGCAGGCAAAGATAACTGCGTGCTTCCTGCTGAATTTTTCAATAATCCGTCCCACATGTATCTCCTGAAACAAAGCAAGGGCATCTTCCCCCCCCTGCTAAAGCTACCGGAGCATAATAACAGAAAAGCGTTTCCTTGGTCAACGGAGCTTGTGCGGCTTAAGCCATGTGCAGGATTCCGCATGCCCGCAGAATCACGAATAAAAGCCCGCCTCCCAGTGCGATGAAAGTCAGCGCATCCCATACACCGAACCCGATTTTGCAGATGTTCGTGCGCTTGTCCGGTCCGCCAAGCCCGCGCGTGAGGGCAGCCGCCGACAATTCCTGTCCGATTTTGACGGAGCAGGTCATCATCGGGATAAGGCGGTACTCAAGCATCTGGAAGACCTTGCTTCCTCCGAACCGTATGTCCCGCATCGTCATTGCCTTGTTGATGCTCGCAGCTTCCTCCAGCACGGTCGGGAAAAAGCGGAACATAACCGCAAGGGGTATAGTAATCTGCTGGGGAACGTGCATCCGTTCCATCGCGGCGATGAACTCGCTCACGGTCGTGGTGGAGACGACGTACATGCCCGTCAGGATTCCCGGCAGAAAACGAAGGACAATCCCGCACATTGCAAGCAGAAGGAAATTCAAAAGGCCCGTGCACTGCGGCATTGCAAGGCATGCCAAGGCATACGCAGCCGTATACAGAAAGACACCGTACAAAAATGCCCCCCAACGCCGGGAGCAGAGCAGAAGCAGGAGGGGCAGGTAGTTCAAGGCGACACGGAATTCCGCAGCAGCATCGCCACCCGCATTGCCCAGCACGAAGACAGAAACGAAGGTCAGAAGCAGGAGCTTTGTGCGCGGGTCAAGCAGGGACTTCTTAGTCCCTGACTGAAGGATTTCCATCACGCAATCCCGGCTTTCTTGAAGTGCTTCTTCAAGATTTTCAGTCCGAGCAGGCCGCCGAGAACTCCCGAAAGGAAACAGAGGACAAAGTGTACAGGGCACATCCAGACGGGCATGAGTTTGGTCAGTGCCTCTATGTATTCCTGTCCGAAGTTCTGCCGCGTGGACCAGTACTTGTCTGCAAAAAAGAAAAGCGGAATATAATTGCTCCAGACCCAGAGGCTGAAGAAGCCGTGGGCAATGACGGCCTTCTTTGCACTTCTGTAGTCGCCACTCTTATAGACAAACTCGGCAACCAGACCTGCGAGCGTCCCCAGGACAAGTGCGTAGTAGGACATGCCGGTAAGCCACATAAGGATTCCCATCAGGATGCTCATTATCAGAATCATGCCGAACTTCTTCACTTTCGTAAGGAACAGCATGAACACGATTCCGCCGCAGAGGGGCATCAGAACCGAATATGTCGGCATGAATATCGGGATAAAGCCGAGCATGGCAAGCGCCATGATAATGACAAAATAAATGGCGGTGAATACACCGACGTTAATCAAATCCTTTCCGTTGAGCTTTTTTGTATCTTTCATCATGGAACCTCACATCATGTTAGCTGATAGTAACACAATACACAGGAACTGTCAAGAAGTTAATAAGAGATAACTTTATATAGAATAAGATATCCGACACCGAGGACAGACAAATCGCATTGAAGCTGGCGATGGTGGACTCCTTGAAGAATTAAGGAAAAAAAATCTATATTTTTGAAAATGTTGACAAATTCAAACTTACAGTATAAACTATAGATATGAAGTTCATAGTAGAAAAGTTGCCCCAAGCAGAAGCTGAGATTGCATCATTGGAACTGTCTCAGCAGGATTTGCTTCGCAATGAGTATTCAAAAATAGAAACTCAAGGAATTGAGTTCGTGCGCATAAAACCGCTTCAAAAGGATATTTTTGAAATCAAATCTAATGAACTTCGTTCCTTGTTCAAATATAAAGCGGGCAAGATTATAGTGGTTGGAGTTGTTTTTGTAAAAAAAACGCAAAAAACTCCAAAGGATAAGATAAAACTTGCGAAACAACGGCTACGGGAGGTTTAATAATGAATTATGTTTTTGTAAAAGATTCAGAAGGTTATGTCTCCAAGAAATTAGAATCGGAAATTTCTTCCGATGAAAGAATCATTTCCGAAAAAGAATATATGAAAAAATCGGGGCTTGCCTCTTATGAAAAAAAAATCGGTCACGGCGGGGCAAGGGAAAACGCTGGCCGTAAGCAGAAATTCGCCTCTCGATTGGAATTCCAAATTCGGGTAACGAAGGAAGAGAAAGATTTCATTATATACGCGAGGGAGCATAATGTAAATTACGAAGAATTAATGCAAATGTAATTTATTCTACAAGTATGGGAGGTCAGGCTTACTCTCAGAAAATACTTCCGTATGTCGTAATTCCGGCAGGACGACGGCCAAGCATCATGCTACGAATGCCGGTCCGAAGACAACCCACCAAATCTCATCACACATCGCCAGTTATAGCTAACCCACGGCAGACGGGATTTCGCCGCGGGGAACAGTTTCTTTCCTACACTCTCATGAAACAGTTATATTAAAATGGTCAACTAATCATCATAAAAACAGAGAATAACGCTCCCTACAAAAGTTTTATCTGTTCCATCTGAGCAGAAATTTCCTTTTTCTCCTGTTCAAGATGATTCTTCTCTAACTTCTTCTTTTTCAGTTCCGAATCCTTGTCAAAGGTCTTTTTCTTGCACTCGTCAAGCTGTTTTTTGAGCGGGCTTATAATCTCATCAATGCAATCATTCTGTATTAAAGCCGTTATCCTCCTAAGCTCCTGCTGAAGAGCATTCTTAGAGGAGCTAGTATCAAATTATGCCAAAAGCTGTTCCACAGAATAGGCTTCCGTGCCATGGACAGACATCTCAACAATCATCTGCGAATTGCCTCCATAATTTTTTTCTGTATTCTGATTGAGCCAGAATCATTTCCTTTTCGAATTCAAGGTTTTCCTTGTGCATCTGGGAAAAGTCGGGACGAGGAGTGTTGAGTATATAA
>CACYDQ010000075.1 GCA_902773215.1 uncultured Spirochaetaceae bacterium
CGCCCCGTAGGTAATCGACATGAAGTCAGGGCGCAGGTCGCTCAGCTCCTTTGCCGCCTGCAGCACAGAGTCCAGCTTGGCCTGCTGCTTGGGGGGAAATACCTCCAGCGAGAGCGTCACTTTCTTGTTCTTCAGAATCTCGTTTATCTTCATATAGTACACCTCTGTTGTGTATGTGTTTCGTATGATTACCGGCCCGGTATGATGGCCTTAGAATCCCTTCTCGAATTCGTCAAGCTCCCGCATTTTCGTGTCGGCCAGCTTGATGAACAGGTTTTTTTCCTGCGTGGGTATGACCAGACCTTTCGGCCCGTCCTTTGCCCGACGCAGGTATTTGACTTCGGTATAGTACAAATCCGCCTTGCCGTTCTGCCGTGCCTTGGAATGGTAGACGGCGAGGTTCCCCGCGTAGAGCAGGATGTCGAGCGGAACGGTCTTGCCCTTCCTCGCCTTGACAAAGACGTAGCCACCCGCGTAATCCCTCGTGTGCAGCCAGAGATCGGAGCCATGTACGTAATGACGGAGCAGGTCGTCGTTTTCCGCCGCCGTCCTGCCGACCATGAGCGTCCAGCCGTTTATCTCGTAGTGCAGGCCGGGATGGGGCTTCTCCGCCTTCTGCTTGGGCGTGCTGTCGTGCCTGAGCAACTGCTCGATTTTGAGCGTGTTCTTCTCGGCGAGCATCTCATTGTACTGCTCCTCAATCGCCGCGATAGCCTTGCGTGACATCTGTATGTCGTGCTCCAGTGCCTCAAGCCCGGAGCTGGCCTTCTTGTACTTCTCGTAATAGGCGGCGGCGTTCTCTTGCGGGGTCAGCTTGGGGTCCAGCCGTATGTGGACGCTTGTCCCGGTCTCATAGTCCTCGCAGTCCAAGTAGCTTCCCGTCGCCTGCGCCGCGTAGGTCAGTATCAGGTCGCCCGTGTGCTTGAGCTGTCCTGCGCTCTCAAAGTCCTTCTTCTTCTGCTCAAGCTTTTCCAGCGCGGCGACCATCTTGCTGTGGCGGGAGTTGTACCACTTTTCCGCCTGTGCGAGCAGGCTCGCGCGGGACAGGCTCGCCGCATGCTGGGAATAGAAGAGGTCGATTTTCTCGTTGAATGAAAGCCCCTCCGCTTCGGGCAGATCGTCGAATGTCCTGACCGGGAAGCGTTCTAGTGCGGCAGCATTCTCCTCGTCGGTCGGAATCTTCTCCTCCGGCAGGAAGGTCCCGCCCGTCACCTCCCCTCTCTTGGGGCGGCGGAACATGCAGTCGAGTATCTTCCCCTCCGTGTCCGTCACGATGACATTGGCCGCCCCCGACCAGAGGCGGACGTACATGAAGTAGCGGTCCTTCCAGGTGGACAGGTCAAACTTGATAATCCGGTCCAGGCCCAGCTGCCGGCACTCGTTTATCCGCATGCCCCGGACGGCGGACTTGAGGAACTCGTTGAAGCGCAGCGGCTTGTCGTTCTTAGGGGCTTTGTAGCGGGAGCGGTTCATGCGGCATGCCGACGCGCCCGTGCAGACGACGAGGTTCTCGCTCCTGCCCTTGTTGATTATCCTGAAGGAGAGCGTGTCATAACCCGGCTGCACGATTTCCTGTATGAAGGAGCCGGGAAGGTCGAGTTCTTGGATAATGCGGTTTATCTCGTTGCAGTTGAGCGACACGGTAGGAAATTATAACGCTTTTGCGCGTTTGTTGCAATCGGGCGAAAAGGACGACCTGACAGGATTCTATCCGCAAGCCTGTGTGAAGCACAGACCTGTTGGCTTCCCGAAGGAGGCCGGGGGCTTCCCCTTTTCCGCATCCCGTGCTAGTATAAAAGTCGTCCGGTTTTCGTGATGAAAGGCGGTAAAAGTCATCGGTTTTTCGTGATAAACTCTGCGAAAAGTCGTCGGTTTTTCGTGATAAAAGACGGAAAAAGTCGTCCGGTTTTCGTGATTCACGGCACAACAGGCGGACAAACAGGCAATCTATAAGGAGAGTGACATGCACAGGAACATCATTGCGGATTTGCTCAGATGGAAGAACTCACCCCACCGGAAGCCGCTCATCCTCCAGGGAGCACGGCAGACCGGCAAAACCTGGATAATGAAGGAGTTCGGCAGGACCGCATACAAGAACACGGCCTACCTCTTCTGCCAGGAGAACCCCGCGCTTGCAAGCCTCTTTGACGCTCCGTTCGACAAGGACCGCCTGCTGAACGGTTTTCAGCTCCTGTGCGGCTTTAAGATTGAAAGCGGGAACACGCTCATCATCCTCGATGAGATTCAGGACATCCCCAAGGCGATTACCGCGCTCAAATTCCTGTACGAGCAGGCCCCCGAATACCACATCATCTGCGCGGGCTCGCTGCTGGGCGTTTCCCTGCACGAAGGAATTTCCTTTCCGGTCGGCAAGGTGAACTTCCTGAACCTCTATCCGCTTTCTTTCTCTGAATTCCTGCTGGCCGTGGGGAAAGCGCAGCATGCGTCCCTGATACAGGCCGAAAAGCCGGATGCAGCCCTGCTCAAAGCCTTCTCTCAGGATTTCAAGGAACTGCTACGGCAGTATTTCTTCATCGGCGGAATGCCGGAAGCCGTGTCCTCATGGGTCGAGACGAATGATTTTGCTGAGGTCCGCCGCGTTCAGACCGAGCTTCTGCGGACCTACGAGAACGATGTCTCCAAGCATACGTCGGCGGAAACGGCCAACAAAATACGGCAGGTATGGACTTCCGTCCCAAGCCAGCTTGCACGGGAGAACAAGAAATTCCTGTACTCCGTCGTAAAGGAAAGCGCCCGCGCCCGGGAGTACGAGAATGCCCTCAACTGGCTCGCGGGCGCAGGGCTGCTGACCAAAGTGTACCGCATGGGTAAGCCGGGAATCCCGCTCAAGGCGTATGAGGATTTTGATGCGTTTAAGATTTTCATTCTGGACACGGGGCTCTTGTGCAGCATGACGAACCTGAGCGCACGGGTCCTGCTGGAAGGCAACAGTCTCTTTACCGAATTCAAGGGGGCTCTTACGGAACAATACGTCTGCCAGCAGCTCATAAGCGAGTTCGGCATTACGCCCTACTACTGGTCCGCAAAGGACGGAATTGCGGAAGTGGATTTCATCTTCCAGAATGACGACGAGATTGTCCCCGTGGAAGTAAAGGCCGAAGTCAACCTGCAGGCAAAGAGCCTGAAGCTCTACCGGGAAGCCTATGGCCCGGCTGTGGCGTTCCGCTTCTCCCTCTCCGATTACGCCGACCACGGCGGTCTGAAAGACATCCCCCTGTATGCCCTGCCCGCCATCCGTCAGTTCCTGCGGGGGTAAGTCGAGCCGAAAGAGGATAGCATCCTAAGGGTGTACAGTCCTTTCCACCTGTGGTATACTCTTTGAAGTGGAGGAAATCGTATGCCAGCACTTGCCTTACAAAAAGAAGCTTCTGACCTTGCAGGACAGCTGTC
>CACYDQ010000076.1 GCA_902773215.1 uncultured Spirochaetaceae bacterium
TGAAAAACAAGCCTGACTACCAGGTGAACGGCTGGAAGCTGGCGGATTACTACAAGGCGCAGATTCTCCGCACCTGCAGCAGGGGCGATGTGGTCAGCGCGGGAAGCTACGAGGACTTACAGGACGTGACGGGGCACAGCGACCCCTTCCGCACCTTCCAGCAGACCGTGGAGACCTGCGCCCTTGTCATCTGCCTGGACATAAGCCGCGCAGAGATATGGGAGACTTACACGAAAGAGGAGAAGGACACTATAGCTTCGTTCCTCTCCGGCTATGCACATGCCAGCACCGTCCCCCAGAACTGGCGGCTCTTCAATATGCTGGACATGGCCTTCCTGCACAAGGAGGGCTACCAGGTGGACGAGGAGATTATGGCCGACCACGCCCAGGCAATCCTGGGCTACTATGCGGGGGACGGATGGTACCGCGACGGGCAGAGCTTCGACTACTATTCCTGCTGGGCATTCAACGTCTACGCCTCCATCTGGAACGTCTGGTACGGATATAAGAACATGCCCTATGTCGCCCAGAAGTTCGAGGACAACTCCAATGCGCTCATGCGGACCTATCCTGATTTCTTTGACGCGGACGGATGGATGACCATGTGGGGCCGCAGCAACATCTATCGCTTTGCCGCGACGAGCGCGTTTGACGGCAATTTCTTACTGCGCCATCCTGCCGCCAACCCCGGCCTTGTCCGCCGTATCGCGTCCGGGGCGATGATGCAGTTCCTGTCCCGCGACGACTGCCTGCCGGACGGGGTGCCGACGCTCGGCTTCTACCGGCAGTTCACGCCGCTCGTGCAGGGCTATTCCTGTGCGGAGTCCCCCTTCTGGTTGGGCAAGGCCTTCCTCTGCCTGGACCTGCCCGCAGACCACCCCTTCTGGACGGCCCGCGAGGAGAACGGAAGCTGGGAGACAATGAAAGCGGGGGAAGTCAAGGAGACCGTGCTGGACGGCCCCGCCCTCTGCTTTACCAACCATCAGGCGAACGGCACGACGATTCTCCGGACGGGCAAGGTCGTCAAGACCGCAAGCGACGAGCACGGCATGTGGAACTATTCCAAGCTCTGCTTCTGCTCCAAGTACCCCTGGGAGTCCGCCCCGTCCGCGGACGTGGAATCCCAGCAGTACGTGCTCACGGATGTGACGAGCGGTGCCATACAGAAGGCGAACGCGACTTTCTGGGCGGGAAAGAAGAACGGCGTGCTCTACCGCCGCCAGTTCTTCGGCTACCGGCTTGAGGACGAGACCCACTGGATTCAGGCGATGAACCTGGCTGACTTCCCCGTGGCGAACGGCATTATCCGCGTGGACCGGCACAGGCTGCACCGCCGACCCGTCACGCTGTCCCTCGGCGCATACGGGTTCCCGGACAACGGGACCAAGGTTGAGCGGAGGGAGAAGGGCGGGGCCAGGGCAATCGTGCTGTCTGGGACTGATTCTGTCGGGCGGAAAAAGCAGATGGCGATGACGGTCTGGGGCGGCTGGCAGCAGCTGGATGTTCTGAAAAGCGGTGGCACGAACCCCGACAGCCAGAGCTCGCTCGTTCCCTATGCGAAGATAAGCCTGCTCAAGCAGTACGGCGGGGCGGAGCCCTATGTCCTTGTTTCGCAGGTGATTACCCGGGAGAGCGAAGAGCCCTTCGGCGAGGCCGAGCTGTTCCCTATACGGGAAATTGTCTTCTGCGACAAGTTCCATGCCGGCAGCTACGGTCCTGTCCGCCTCGTCCTCGCTGACGGCAGCGAGCGGTTCGTGGATTTCGACGGCATCGAGGGCCGCTTGTCGCTGTAGGCTCAACCCTAGCCAATCTCCCTGTCCTGTGGTATACTCATCTATAAGGAGTTTTATATGGGAAAAGGCGGTAAAATCACGGCGGGTGTCTGTGTCCTGGCAACGGCAGCGCTCCTGGCAGTCGGCACCAAGCGGTATTTGGAAAGTACGGATAGGAAGGTCGCCGAGCTGGAGGAGCGGGTCGCCTACATGAAGGAGGACTGCGTTCCCATGCGCTTCGAGATTGCCCGGAAGAAAGATTCGGCGATAGACGTGAAGGTCTCGATGTATGACGTGCAGACGGGGAAAAAGGTCGGGAAGCCGGGGGATTTCTCCCTTTCCGGCGAGGAGCTCAACGTCGATTTCCAGGTCATAAAGCTTTCGGACAGCAACTTCATCTTCTTCCCTTCCGGCCTGTATACCGACACCATGCCGCTGGCGGAGAGCGAGAAGCTCTATTCCCTCTACGACGAGAACGGCTTCCCCCTGATTTACTCCGCTGTCATAGATACGAAAGATGACGGCTCTGAGGCTTCACAGGAGGACAGGGTCGCGCTGGGAAAGGCTCTCTCTGATTATTTTGCCGTCGTCAAGGAAGGCTCCCAGAGCCAGGCCGAAGAGCAGTACGGCACGGCAATCCATGACCTCAAGACAATCGCGCAATTCAAGACGGGCTTTGTCTATGAGGTTCTCTGCCACCCGCATACGGGCGGAATCGAGATAAAGAAAGCTGACTGACGGAGGCTTCATGGAAGAGCGTAAGGATGTAAAGGCCGGCAAAAAACGCCTGATAGTATGGCTTGTGTTCCTCCTGTCCTGCATTACGGCCCTTGCCCTGCTTGCCGTGAACGTGGCGGGTCGGCTCCTTGCGGGCTACGGCGAGTTTGTTTCGTGGGAGAACATGCCCGTCCTCCAGCTCTTGTGGGCGGCCTTACAGCATCTGCTTCCGCTCATCATGCCCCTGCTCGTTCCTGTCCTGCTCATTCTCTTTGTCTGCTTCCTTCTCTTCACTGCGAAGAGGCTTTCGACGGAAAGCCGAAGGTTCGGTGCGCTGGGGCTCGGGACAAGCATCGCCATCATTTTGGACTCCCTGCAGACCTTTTTTCTGTCCATACTGAAATATGTCCCGGTCACCGCCGTCCTGCTCGTGACTGCGGTCGGAATCAACTCCCTCTTCCTCAGCGTGAACCGGGTCAGCAGGATTGCGGACAACCTCAAGCGCATAAAGGAGCTGGGGGTAATGATACGGAACCTGTCCCGGTCCGAGGACATCGCGCGGATTACCATGCTGGACAAGCGGGTCGGCGTTGACCCCGCCGATGTTGAGAAAGTCTACCGGGTGGACATTCTCTCCGAGGAGGGGGATGTCGTCTCCAGCCAGGAGGTCACGCTCCGGGGGAACCGCATTGCGATAGATTCCATAACGGTGAACTTTGAGTACTCTGAGATTGAGAGCGGCCGCAGGCAGAACATCGCCTATCCCTACCGGGTGTATTCGGAGCTGATGAAGCCGGATGATGCCGTCCCGCTCACCTGCATGTTCAACGGCGAGGATCTGCCCGTCATCTACTGCCTGGAGGAAGATTCGATATACGGGATGACAAAGGACGTATTCTTTAAGCGGCTCAAGGAGCTGTTCGACATACTGAAGGATGAGGAGCGGAGCCGGGAGATGGGAATCCGCAGCGCGAACGGCACCGTCAATCACTTTGTCATGAACCCGGGGGATGTGTACGACATAAGCGTAGAGGCGACGGGCGGACTGACCGTCCACAAGAAAATGAGTCTGGATTAGGATGGAGGTGCATCATGTCACGCTTTGAGAATGTGGCCGTCTTTAAGGATACCGAGGAGGCCTGCAAGAGCAATCCGCGCCTGATGGAGAGCATCAGGAAATCCTGCGCAGGTCAGATATTTGTCCGCGAGAACGATTCCGTACCGGACGGTAGCACGGCCGCCCGCTTTGATACGGATGCGAGAATCGTCGTATCCAAGAAGCGGACGTTCGAGGCCGCCCAAGCTTACGTGGGGACGGGCGACAGGGTATGCGTCCTGAACTTTGCCTCAAGCTCTAATCCCGGGGGTGGTGTCGCGAACGGGGCGGGCGCGCAGGAGGAATGCCTCTGCCGCGTCTCCACCCTCTACTTTACGCTGGACACGGACGAGAACTGGAAGCGCTTCTACAGCCCCCACCGCAAGGCTCGGGACCCGCTGCACAACGACGACATCCTGTATTCCAAGGATGTCACGGTTTTCAAGAGCGACACGATGACCCCGAAGCGATTGCCCGAGACCGAGTGGTTCGATGTCGATGTCCTTACCTGTGCCGCCCCCAACCTCCGCGAGAGGCCGAGCAACAGCTACAATTCCGGGGACGGGGATGAACGCCTCATTCTGGACGACACAGAGCTCAGGAAACTGCACGAGAGGCGGGATGCGCGCGTGTTCGATGTCGCCGTGCAGAACGGAGCCGATGTCCTTATTCTGGGGGCGTTCGGTTGCGGGGCTTTCCGCAACAATCCCGCCGTGGTCGCCGACGTGATGCTCTCTCTCGCCCGGAAATACGCGCGGGCCTTCAAGGTCATCGAGTTCGCTGTCTACTGCCCGCCCCACGACGATTCCAACTACCGGGAATTCTCGAAACGTTTGTAGGGAAGAATCAGGGGAATTTTATGAACATGTTTCTGGTGCTGACATTCTTGTTTTTCGCGGGCAGCCTGATTGGCTGGGGAATAGAGCTTATCTGGCGCAGGTTCTTCTCCGCAAATAATCCTGAGCGCAAGTGGATAAACCCCGGCTTCCTGACCGGGCCCTACCTGCCCCTGTACGGACTTTCGCTTTCTATCCTGTTCTCCATGTCCTTCATCGACGTTTCTTTTGTGAAAGGGGAGTGGGCGCAGAAAATCGTCCTCTTTGTCATCATGGCCCTGTGCATTACCGTGCTTGAGTATTTTGCCGGGCTGGTTTTCATAAAAGGAATGAAAATCAAGCTCTGGGACTATTCGTCCTGCTGGGGGAACATACAGGGAATCATCTGCCCGCAGTACTCGTTCTACTGGGCGCTGCTGAGCGCGGTCTATTACTTTCTGGTTCATCCGAGAATCCTTGAATGGCTCTACTGGTTCACGAACCACCTTGCCTTCTGTCTGGTCGTAGGTTTTTTCTACGGCGTGTTCACGGTGGACCTGTGCTATACGCTGGGACTGTCCGCAAAAATCCGTGCCTTTGCCACGGAAAAGCAGATTGAGGTGCACTACGAGAGTCTCAAGCTCGCCCTCCAGAAGCGGAACGAGGAGTTCCGTGAGAAGCGCCGCTTCCTCTTCCAGCTGCACACGTACGGTCGGAACTTTGCGGAGAGCCTCCGCGAGGCCCTTGCCGACAACCTGCTGGGCAAGTAGAACGGCTTCTTACCGCGACGTGATGCGGCTACAAATTATAAAGACATATTATTAGACGGAGACTGCTTTATCCAGTATATTTACGGTAGAAACACACGATAGATTCCGGGGGAGGCGACGATGGAATACAGGAACCAGACATTTGATCAGGAGCGGGCCTTGTACGCGGTGAAGGACGCGATTGTCGAAAACTGCACGTTTGACGGACCGGCGGACGGCGAGTCTGCTCTCAAGGAGGCATCCGGCATACAGGTGCGCAATTGCCGCATGAACCTGCGCTATCCCTTTTGGCATGTTTCTGATGCGGAAATCTCCGGCTGCGAGCTTACGCAGAACTGCCGCGCCGCCCTCTGGTATGACAGGAACATCGTGCTGGACGGCTGCCGCCTGAACGGAATAAAGGCCCTCCGCGAGTGCGACGGCGTGACCCTCAGGAACTCAAGCGCGAGTTCGGAGGAATTCATCTGGAAATGCCGCAATTTGACCGTCCAGAACGTGACGATCGAGTCCTCGGAATATCCTTTTTTTGAAGTGGCCGGGGCGGACATACGCTCCCTCTCGATGAAAGGCAAGTATTCGTTCCAGTACTGCAGCGACATAGAGATAGCGGATTCAAATTTGGACACGAAGGATGCCTTCTGGCATTCCAAAAACGTGACCGTGCGCGACAGCGTTATCCGGGGCGAATACCTCGGCTGGTATTCGGAAAAGCTTACTCTTGTGAACTGCCGCATCATCGGAACGCAGCCGCTGTGCTACTGCCGCGACCTCACGCTCGTGAACTGCACGATGGAGGACTGTGACCTTGCGTTTGAGCGGAGCACGGTGCAGGCGGACGTCAAAGGAAAAATCGACAGCGTAAAGAACCCTCTCGGCGGAAAAATCGAGGCCGACTGCATCGGCGAGCTGATTCTGGAGGAGTCCGTCGCCGATCCGGCCAAGACAGAAATCATCTGCCGGAAATGCGGCGGCAGGTGCGCATAGCCGCCGCTGTTCCCAGTTTACAGGACCGCTATCTCGTCGCTCAGGCTGGCGAAGGGTCCGGGAATGACCGACGTTCCCCGGTGGTTACCGAAGAAGTCCTCGTTGAAGACGATGTCGCTTCCGTCCCGGTTCTCGAACCGCTGCTCCGGCTCAAAAGCCGTGCCGAGCACCGCCGTCGATATCACCCCCGCCCTATAGCCGCCGAGCAGTTCCGCCAGGTTGTTCTTGAGTACGCCGCCGTCCAGTGAGAGCCGTGCCCTGCCCTCGCCGACCAGATGCTCGCTCTCGTGCTTGCAGACGCTCGCCCCGTTGAAGTAGGCGTTTCCTGCAAGCCAGACGGGAAGGTGGCCAAAGTGGTGCTTTCCCAGTTCCATCATGTCCGGTTCCTTGTCCATCATGAAGTTTGCGATCCAGCTTTCGTATGTCGGGAAGATGTCGAACGGCGCGGTTCCGACGCGCTCGTAGTCGGCATCGGCCGCAGTTTTCTTTTCGTCGGTCACCGCCTTCTGCTGGACGAAGATGTTGTTGTAAATCCGGTCGTCCCCGTGCAGGATAGTCATGAAGCCTGCGACCTCGGTGCGGTGGCGGATGTGGTAGGGGGTATAGCGAGGCTCGCGCTGCTCGTTCACGATGCTGTCCACACCTGAGTTTATAAGGCTGAATGAGCCGAGAACAAGGTTGTGCACGACGGCGATTCCCTCGCTCGGTATCGTGATGGAAACCTTGGACAAGAGGAGGTTGTTGTCGATTGTCGTGGGGCCGTGGCCGACCTCGACGAACACGTCGGTGGAGAACA
>CACYDQ010000077.1 GCA_902773215.1 uncultured Spirochaetaceae bacterium
AATCCGCATGACCGACGAGGAGGGCTGGGATCTCCCCTATTATACCGCCGCGAGCGAGATTCTGGACGAGTACCGGCAGATAGGCGATATGAAGGCCGGCATGCTGAGCCGCTGCCTGGGCTACGATGATGACGGCACTGCGATCGGCGGGGGCATCCAGGCCGAGGAGTATGACAACTACTTTGCGCTCAGGAAGGACTTCTACGAAAAGGTCGGCCAGTACGTCGAGGCCGGCTTCCAGGACGGCGTGCTTTCCCTGCTTGCCTCGCTTGACGACGGTGAGAACTCGGACAGCATCGCCCAGCTTTCGGACGAGATGGGCTGGGCTTTTGACGGGCTTGAGACTGACTACAAGACCTTCATGAGCTATTACGAGGGGCTGGCCTCCAAGTTCAAGGGCTCTTTCTGCTTCATCGGAAACACGGCCACCTCCTCGACGGATCTGGGAGTCACCCCCTTCGAGCGGCGTTACCCCAACCTGGGAACCCACGCCAACGTCATGAACACGATAATCCAGAGGGACTTCATAACCCCGCTGCCTTTCTGGACCGGGCTCGCGTTCTCATTCCTGTTCGCCCTGTTCATCAGCTTTTACTGCAAGGACAAGGGGAACGGACGCAAGAACGTTTACGGTTTGTTCTATATTATAGTCCCGCTCGCGGTGATGATAGCCCTGATGTATTTCTTCAGGGTCTACATCCCCCTGTTCGTTTCCGCCATATTCCTGCTCGTCACTTACATCACGCAGGCGATCATCAACTTCATTGCCGTCTCCCGTGACCGGAACACCCTGCGCCGCGGATTCGACGCATACGTGTCCCCGGAGGTCGTCAGCCAGATCGTCAAGGACCCGAGCCACCTGTCATTGGGAGGCGCGAACAAGAACATCACCGCCCTCTTCTCGGACGTCAAGTCTTTCTCCGGCTTCACCGAGATGATCAACAACGAGGAAGGCGAGGAGAACGGAGCCGTCCGCCTGGTCGAAATCCTGAACGTGTACCTTGGCTTGCTGAGCGACGCAATCATGGACAACCGGGGCACGATAGACAAGTATGTCGGAGACGAAATCGTCTCCTTCTTCGGCGCGCCTATCGATGACGAGTACAACGCCTTCAACGCCTGCGTCGCGGGAATCCGCATGAAGCAGGCCGAGGATGTCTACAACCAGAAGCACTTCTACACCGACCACGACATCCCCGCCCCCTTGCTTTCACGCGTCGGCCTGAACACGGGCTACATGGTCGTCGGAAACATGGGCACGGTCAAGAAGCTCAACTACACGATAATGGGCAACAACGTCAACCTCGCATCCCGTCTTGAGGGTACGAACAAAGCCTACGGCTCCTGGATAATGTGCTCGGAGTCCACCTGGAACGCCGCCGACAAGGGCGAGAAGCAGGGCCTGCTCCTGTCCCGCTGCTTCGACTGCGTGCAGGTCATCAACGTCAAGAAGCCCGTCCAGCTCTACAACATCCTGGGGCTCAAGTCCGAGCTGCCGCCCGAGCAGATAGAGGCTGCCCAGATTTTCAACGAGGGGATGAAGTACTACCTGAACGGGCGCGACACCCCCGACGCGCCCAAGGACATCGCGGAAATCAAGAAGGCCCTCTCCTTCTTCGAGCAGGCCAAGGCCTGTTTCCCGGACGACAAGTCCTCGGACACCTTCATCGACCGCTGTAATGACTACATCGCGAACGGCCTGCCGGAAAAGTGGGACGGCGTGTACGTCATGAAGAGCAAGTAGCGGCGCAGGTATGGCTTACTTCTTCCGAAAGCTTGCCATACTGCTGCTCACCCTCTTCCTGGTGTCGCTGGCGGTCTTCCTCGCTTTCCACGTGATACCCGGCGACAGCGCGATGCTGATACTGGGCACGGAGGCGAGCGAGGAGAGCCTTGCCGCCCTGAGGCACGAGATGGGGACGGACAGGAGCCTCTTTGACCAGTATGTCAGCTGGCTCGCGGGGATTTTCCGGGGCGACTTCGGCGTGTCGCTCAAATACAGCCGGAGCGTCGCCGACCTGTTGCGCTCCCGCATCCTGCTGACTTCCCTGCTGGGGCTCATGTCCTTCCTGCTGGTCTTTATTCTGGGCATTCCCTTGGGCCTGCTCTCCGGGATGTCGAAGAACCCCGTTGCCCGGGCGGTGGCAGGAGCCTTCTCCGTGCTGGGCATTTCCCTGCCGGGATTCTTCCTCTCGCTCCTGCTCATCTGGGTGTTCGGGCTCTGGCTCAGGCTCTTCACGCCGGGGAGCTACGTCAGCCCGGGCGAGGACGCGGGGGCATTTTTCCGCTTCATGGTCTTCCCCGCCCTCGCCGTCGCCCTGCCGCAGGTTGCGGTCTTGTCCAAGTACCTCGCCGCCGCCGTGCGGGAGGAAAGTTCCTCTGCCTATGTCAAGGCGGCGAGGAGCCGGGGCTGCTCTGCCTTCCGCGTGCTGACCCGGCATATCTTCAAGAATGCCGTCGTCTCCGTCGTCCCCCTGCTCGGGATGATAGCAGGCAGCATTTTCTCCGGAAGCATCATCGTGGAGCAGGTCTTCGGCATTTCCGGCGTGGGCCGCCTGCTCATTTCCGCTGTCAGCTACCGGGACTTCCCCCTTGCCCAGACCATCGTGCTGTACATCGCCTCCCTCGTCGTCATCGTCAACTTCCTCGTTGACCTTGTCGTCCAGTGGCTGGATCCCCGGATTCGGTTGGAAGGAAGGGGGCGGGCGTAGGATGCCTGTGCCTGACCTTAGAACTGCACGTACCCTGAAGTTCTAACTGCACGCACCCGTACCTTATAACTGCACGCACCCGTATCTTATAAGTGCACGCACCTGTATCTTATAACTGCACGCTCTTGTTTAACCCCGTCCGCTTCGCTATAATCGATGGCACTATGATAGTGATGAAATTCGGCGGTTCCTCCGTTGCAAACGCGGACCGGATCCGTCATGTGGCCAAAATCATTCAGGCATATACAAAAGAGCGGCCCGTCGTTGTCCTGAGTGCGATGGGCGATACGACCGACTACCTGCTGGAGGCCGCCGACCTTGCGGTTCAGGGGCGCGTGGACATCGGCAACGTGGAGAAGCTGCACCTGGACACTGCCCGGGAACTGGGCGTGGACGTGCCCGCGATACAGGAGCTTTTGGGCGAGCTCAAGACCCTTTTGACGGGAATCTCCATGCTCCGCGAGCTGACCAAGCGGACGAGGGACTACCTCGTTTCCTTTGGGGAGCGGATGAGCGTCCGCATGATGGCCGCCTACCTTGCTAAGGAGGGGACGGACGCGAAGTTCTACGATGCCTGGGACATCGGAATTGTCAGCGACTCCAACTACATGGCGGCGGAGCTCCTGGACGAGGTGTGGCAGAACATCCCCAAGGCACTCGGCGCATACAAGTCCGGCTCCGAGAAGGCTGTCCCGATTGTCACCGGCTTCATTGCCAAGGACAAGAAGGGGACGATTACGACCCTGGGCCGCGGCGGAAGCGACCTGAGCGCGACGATTATCGGCGCGGCGATGGGGGCGGACGAGATACAGACCTGGAAGGACGTGGACGGCATTATGACGAGCGACCCCCGCGTCGTCTCCGATGCCCGCCCGGTGAGCGAGGTGACCTACGAGGAGGCGCAGGAGCTTGCCATGTTCGGCGCGCAGGTCCTGCATCCCCGGAGCATGCTCCCCTGCCGCAAGACGGGAACCCCCGTCCGCGTCAAGAACAGCTACAACATCAAGAGCCCCGGCTCCATCATCGTGGAGAAGCACTCGGGAGAGCGGCCCCTCGTCACGGCGATTACGAGCGTCAAGAACATCAGCCTCATCGACATTGAGTCCAGCCGG
Organism: uncultured Spirochaetaceae bacterium; assembly: GCA_902773215.1. GTDB lineage: Bacteria > Spirochaetota > Spirochaetia > Treponematales > Treponemataceae > Treponema_D. Next base: position 3,824 of record CACYDQ010000077.1, read on the forward strand.
ATGCTGGGCGCGGCGGGCTTCCTGGCCCACATCTTCAACCAGTTCCTCAAGTGGAACATCAGCATTGACGTGATAGCGACGTCCGAGGT
>CACYDQ010000078.1 GCA_902773215.1 uncultured Spirochaetaceae bacterium
AAAACGGGACTTGTCCAGTTTTTGGAGATGCCGTATACTGGGGCGATGGAACTCTTTCAGCTCAGATATTTCATGGAGGTCGCCAAGCAGCAGCACGTGCGGAAGAGCGCGGAGACCCTGCACGTAAGCCAGCCCGCCGTCACCAACGCCATCCACCGGCTTGAGGCGGAGCTGGGGGGTCCCCTCTTCGTGCCGAGCGGCAGGTCCATCCGCCTGAGCACCTACGGCAAATTCCTCTATGACGAGCTCCTTCCCCTGAGCGGCACGCTGGACTCCCTCCCCGAGCGGATACGGAACATGCATTCGCGGGCACGGCCCACCATACGGCTGAACGTCTTCGCCGCCTGGTTCATCGTCATGGACGCGGTGCTCGAGTTCCAGCGGATTGACCCGGACGTGAACTTCAACGTCGTGCGGAGCGAGACGATGGAGCTTGCCGACATCTCGGTGTTCACCGTCCAGCATTACCGGCCCAAAAAGCAGAAGCCCGCGATCTTCGTCTGTACCGAAGAAATCTACCTTGCGGTGCCGAACGTGCCCCGCTTCCAGGGCAAGGACAGCATCAGCCTGACCGAGGTGGCGGACATGGGCTTCGTGCAGGTTTCTGCCAAGAAGTACTTCCGCACGGTCTGCGACAGCTTCTGCAAGGCGGCGGGAGTTCACCCCAATACGGTCTTCGAGAGCGACGACCCCAATGCCGTCTGCTTCATGATATGCAACAAGATGGGTGTGGGATTCTGGCCGGAATTCACGCTCGGGAACATCAGGCTCACCGAGAGCATCCTGCTCAAGAGGATAGAGAAGCCGGACTGCCAGCGGGACATCGTGATAGAGCGGCATGACGTGAACAGCGACAACATCCACGTGCAGGTCTTCTACAATTTCCTGACCCGCTATCTGGAGCTTTACCGCCTCAATCACGGCGGTGGCGGCCAGCCGCCGGCTCCTGCGGACTGACTGTCCGCGCAGTCAGTCCGCTACGCCCTCCGCCTGAAGAGGAGGCCCATGCTTCCGGGCCCGCAGTTGCTTGAGACCGCCGGGGAAGCCTTCTGGAAGAAGACCTGCTTGAAGGGGACGATGGACAGGGCCTGTTCCTTGACCGCCTGAAGCTCCTGATAGGTCAGGCCCGCGTAGGTGATGTAGAGGATGCTGTCGTCTATCGAGGACTTGTTCCTCAGCGCCGACTTCACGTAGCTTTCGCGTGCCTTGTCCAGTTCCCCGAATTCTATGCGGGAAAGCCGCATGGCCCCCTTCCGTATGGTCAGTATGGGATGAATCAGCAGGGCCTGGCAGAGGCCTTTCGCGAAATGGGACACGTGCCCGCCCCGTTCCAGGTAGTCCAGGCTGTCGACCAGGAAGCTGACGGAGAACCTCTTGCGGGATTCCTCAATCTTTTCCAGGACCATCTGCGGCGACGGGGTTTCCCTTGCAAACTGACGGGCGAGCAGGACCATCATCCCCATGCTGCTGGAAATGAGCTGGGAGTCCACGACGGTCACGTTGTCGAACGAGCGGGCAGCCTGGCACGCGTTGGCGAAGGAGTTTCCAAGGCGCGATGACATCGTGATGTGGATGAGGTACTGGGTCTCCTGCAGGCGTTTGGCGAAGAACTCCTCGTACTCCCTGACGGACGGGTCCTTGGACACGACGGTCTTGCCCGAGTTCTGTATGTAGTAGAGGAGGGAATCCGTGTCCACCTCCAGGTTGTCCATGAAGTAGCCCTCGTCCGTGACGATCGGGGTGGACAGGACGGGAATCCCCAGGCTTCGGAGCATGGGGAGGGGAATGTCGCAGACGCTGTCCGTGGAGATGACGAGCGGCAGCTTGCGGGAAGAGAGCTTGCGGGAAGAGACGGTCTCGCGCACCCTGATGCTGTCGCCGCGGAGCATCACGAGGTCTTCCGGCAGGAATGCGAGCAGCATGCTTTCCAGCTGCCCGCCGTTCACGGGCTTGGACAGGTAACAGTCAAAGCCCTCCCGCTCGTACAAAAGCTCGTTCTTGCGCCCTGCGTTGGCGGTCAGCGCGATGGCGGGCGTGTTCCTGTTGAGTCCGCCGGTCTGCCTGCGTATCTCGTGCAGGCAGGTTATGCCGTCCATCTCGGGCATCAGGTGATCGAGCAGCAGCACGTCGTAGCGCGTGACCTGGGTCATGGAGAGTGCCTTCTTGCCGCTGTCCGCCGTGTCCACCTGAATCTTGGTGCCGCGAAGCAGCTTGGTCTCCACCGTCAGGTTCATCTCGTTGTCGTCGACGATGAGGATGCGGGCGGACGGGGCCTCGAAAGACTGCTGGTAGGCCGTGCGGCTGTGCCCGGAACCGCGGGTCTTCAAGTCAAGTTCGCCGATGGCCTCCGGCCTGACCACTTCCTGGCTGAGCGTCACGGTGAAGGTGGAGCCGCGCAGGTAGATGCTCCGCACGTCGATCGTGCCGCCCATCAGCTCCACGAGCTGCTTTACGATGGAAAGCCCCAGGCCCGTACCCTCAATCATGTGGTTCTTCTGCACGTCCACGCGCTTGAACGCGTCGAAGAGGTAGGGGAGGCTCTCTTTCTTCACGCCGATTCCCGTGTCCTCCACGGAGTAGGTGACGTTGACCGCGCCTTCCGCGAGGTGCTCGCAGCGGACCTTGAAGGCGACCGTACCCTCCCGGGTATACTTGACCGCGTTGGTCAGGAGGTTGAGCAGCACCTGCTTTATGCGCACCTCGTCGCCAAGAAGGGAGGAGGGGAGGTCGGGGGCTATGTCTATCAGGAATTCCAGATCCTTCTCTTTCGCCTTGACCATAATCATGCTGACGATGTCCAAGAGCATCGTCGCCGTGTCGTAGGGGGCGGAGACAATCTCCATCTTGCCGTTCGTCAGCTTGGACATGTCCAGGATGTCATTTATGAGGGCGAGCAGCATGTTGCCCGCCCCGGCTATGCCCCGGGCATCCTCGGCGACCTCGTCGGAGATATCCTCCCTCAGAATCATCTCGTCCAGGCCGATTATCGTGTTTATGGGCGTGCGTATCTCGTGGCTCATGCTGGAGAAGAAACTGCTCTGGTTCTCGTTCAGGATTTCGATCTGCTTCTTCTGCTCGCGGATGACTTTGTTCTCCCTGATGTAGCGGCGGGTCTGCACGATGCTGAATATGACCGCGGTCATAAAGAGGAGTATGGCGAACATGAGCGCGTGGCAGATAATCCCGCTCTGCAAGGAGAAGGGGTGTATAAGGAGGAGCGACCAAGTGTCGTTCAGCGGGGCGAGCTGGAATGACCCCAGGTCGGAAGTCCCCCGCAGTACGTCTGCATGCTGCAGGGGCAGCCTCTTCAGCTCCTCCTGCAGGCCGTACAGCATGGCCTTCTCCTCAATCCTGTCGGGCAGGGCATAGCAGCTTGCGAAGTTTCCGTTTTCGTCCCGCAGCAGGAGGTACTTGTCCCGTTCTTCCCAGGGGGTATGCAGCAGGTCGCCCATCGCATCCACCGGCATACGGATTCCGGCGACGCCCGACTTCATGCCGTCGGCCCGGTACACGGGGACGCTCATGCGCAGCCAGTGCCTCCGGGATTGGGGATCCGTCTCCTTGGTGATGAGGCAGTAATCCTTCTCGTAGGCGGTCTCGTACCAGCTGTCCTGTTCGGACGGAGGGAATATCCGGTAGCGGAATTCACCGTTCTCGTAGTAGCGCAAATCCTTGTCGGAGACAAAGAATGTTATGCAGGAGGAGGGCAGGCTGCTTACGTGCTTGAGGCAGGAATTTTGTACCGTCTCCTGCCGCGTGTTCCCGTCCGGGTTCTGGAAAAACTCCTCCAGCACCGGGTTGGAGGCCATCGTATGGGCGCAGAGCAGAGCCTCGCTTTTGGCCGCGCTGACCTGCCGGAGAATCTGCTCCAGCTCGCCTCTCAGCTTCATGTTCAGAGCCAGCTTGTACAGGTAATACGCTCCGAGGAACTGGGCGGCAATCCCGGTGGCCAGGGACAGTAGGAAGATGGTGAGCCTGCGTTTGCCGCGCGGGGAAAACTTACGCTTCATTCGTACCTCCAATAAGGGCGGCCACCTGCTTCTTAAGCCCGTCAAAATCAAATTGCTCCACGGACGCGAAAGCCCCCGGCAGTATCTCCTCCACAGTCTTGCCACCCTGCCTCATGCCATCCAGCCTGCGCAGGATGATGACCGCCCGGTCTGCCTCCAGTGTGTCCAGCGAGTCCTTGAGCGCGGCGAGCAGCTGCCCGTAGTCCAGCTCCGCGATGGTATCCCCGAACGGGGTATCGGGCTGCTCCCCGGATGCCGGGACAGAAAGCTGCATCGGGAGTCTGCCCGGGAATTCGTTTATGTACTGTATCTTGGAAATTGGGAGGGAACGTCGCAATGCCCGCTCAAACATCATCAGCTCAATCGGCTTGGAGATAAAGTCATCGAAGCCTTCCCCCAGGAAGAACTCCCTCGCGCCGCTCGAGGCGTTCGCGGTGAAGGCAATGGCGACCATCTCCTTCTCTGCGTGAGTGTTCAGCTTGCGCAGGATGTGCAGGCATTCCACGCCGTCCATCTCAGGCATCATGTGATCCAGGAACAGCACGTCAAAGTTTCGGCTACGGCACAGCTCTATGGCCTCCTTGCCGCTCAGGGCAAGGGTCACTTCCATCTGGTAGTCCTTGAGCACGCCCTCCGCGACCATCAGGTTCATCTCGTCGTCATCGACGACGAGCGCCTTGAGCCCGGGACAGACAAAGTGCTGGGGCACGTCGCTCTCCTCGGCGACATAATTCCCGTTCAGTACGTTGACGAGCGGGACGCTGAAGAGGGGCTTCTTGATGATGGGTATCGAGCCCAGCCGGTAGCCCTCGAATTTCCTGCCCACGACGACCGCGACGGTCACGCGGGCGGCAAGCCCGTCAAAGAATTCCGGATCGTCGTTGTACTCGTCCCTCGACGTGAACAGGTGGGACACGGGGTATGTCTGGCATATCTGCTTGAGGCCGTCCATATCCGGGGCGCGTATCAGCGTTCCCTGGAGGGATTTTTGTATGGTCGCTATCATGCGCTCGTAGTACTCGCGCACCATTGGGTCGCTGAATTTCTCCGAGCGGAAGTAATAGACCACGCAGAGGGAGCGTTCGTTGGAAATGGACATGCTCGGCGAGTAGTCGGATACCTTCTGGGGTATGCTGATGTTTATCTCCGTCCCCTTGCCGACCTCGCTTTCCACCCGGATAAAGCCGCCCATGCTCCTGACCAGGCTGGACGTAACGGTGAGTCCCAGTCCGATTCCGCTGCTCTTGCGGGTGCGGTCGGAGTCCGCCTGATAGAGCTTGCCGAAGACCTTGGACAACTGCTCGTCGCTCATGCCGATGCCGGTGTCGCAGACCGAGATAAGAAGGTTCGCGCCGTAGTCCCGCTTGAGCGTGCTGAGCTTGACGAACACGCCTCCTTTCTGCGTGAACTTGAGGGCGTTCTCGATGAGGTGGCGGAGGATTTTCTTTATCTTTCCCTCATCGCCGAGCATGACGGCGGGAATGCGGATGTCAACGTCCAGGATCAGCTCAACGGAGGGCTTGTCGTCCATCTCGCTCAGGCCGCTTATCACGTCGTTGATGCAGGACACGATGCTGTAGGGGGACTCGCTCACCTTGAGCCGCTTCATCCCTATCTCCGTATAGTCCAGGATGTCGCTTATCTGCCCGTAGAGCCTGTGCCCCGCCCGCTTGATGGCGTGCAGCTCCGACCGCTTCTGAGCGTCGTCCTCCTTCTTCAGGAGGGACTCGCTGATGCCCGTCACGGCGTTGATCGGGGTGCGGAGCTCGTGCGACACGTTCGCCATGAAGTCCTCGGTCTGCCGGTTCACCTCCTTGAGGCTTTCCACGGCGGCCTGAACGTTCTTCTTGGACTTGCGCCTGCGGTAAATCACGTCCTTTGTGGACAGGGTCGCCACCGTCACCGACACGATGTCCATGGAGAGCCGGGAAATTTCAAGGGGGCCGCTTATCGCCCCGATTGTCCCGGTGATAAAGAAGTGCCAGACGAGTATCAGGCCGTAGACGGCGACCCCCGCATAGATGGCCCACTCGCAGTCCAGGGTCATGAAGACGGTCTGCATGATGATGGCGATGATGGGAACGTCAAAGAGGCTGTCCGGGTGCACGCCGTAAAAGAAGAATGCCCCCAGGCAGATGAGGACGTAGAGGGGGGGGCGTATTTCCAGCGGGACGAAGCGGGTGAAGTGGCAGAACATCATCACGCCGATGACCGCGAGCAGGAAGGGAACTGCCCAGGTCTCCCAGCCCATGATCAGTGTCTCCGCTATCAGCCCCAGGAACATGAAGCTGGAGACGCATATCGCAGCAAGGTGGGCGGCGAGCAGCTCCTCGTCCTGTTTCAGCTTCGTTTCCATAACAGGCCACTCCTCCGGCTACACGCTCTTGCCCAGGAAGAACGAATCGATGGTCTTGACGATCATAGCCTGGGGCATCGTCTTGAGGATGTACTTCTCGGGGTGCGCGTCAAGGACTTTCTTGACGGTCTCCTTGTCATCCTTGGAGGTCAGGAAAATCACCGGTATCTTGGACAGGGAAGGAATCTTCTTTATCATCTCGAAGGTCTCGAGCCCGGATGTCTCCGGCATCTCGTAGTCCAGCAGGATGAGGTCAACGGAATTCTTTTTCAGGAAGTCCATCGCGTCCGAGCCGCTCGTCGCCATGAACACCGTGTACTTGGCAGACAGCCAGCCCTTTATGGTCCTGAGCACCAGGGGGTCATCGTCCACGATGAGGATTCTCTGGCCCAGGCTCTTGCCGGACTTGGACACCTTTTTCAGGTCGTCGATGATGTCCTTGGGGTCAATCGGCCTGGTGTACATCCTGTCTATGAAGGCGGGGGGGATTATCTCGTGCACGAAGTCCAGCTCCCCCTTGGAGCCGACGATGAAAAGGGACAGCTCGCCGCTGCTCTTGGCTATAACCCCCTGCAGGTACTTCAGCGTGCTCTCGAAGCCCTGTATGTCCCCTTCCATGTACACGAGGAACACCGGGGGAATGTCCCCTTCAAAATTAGAAAGGTAGGACGGATCCGGGGGGTAGACCTTGACCTCAAAATCATGATCCCTGATGCTCTTTATCATCGCCTTCGCAAGGAAACCCGGCTCCTTGCCTATGAATAACACGCTTTTTTCCATAACACAACTTCCTTTCTGATTTATATCCTTATTTATAATTTATATATCGGAAAGCAACGCCAACGCCTCTTTCTTGTTCACGTCGCCCACGGCTTTTTTCAGTTTCCTGATAAAATCCCGCCGGTCATCCGCCACACGGTACTCCCCGAGCGAGCCGATGATGTAGTCCGCGCTGTCAAAGTCCGAGATTTCAAGGCATTCCTTCAGATCCCGGCAGGCGGAAGCAAGGTCTTCCTCCGTAAGGAGGGGGCGGTCGTCTTCTGCCTGTGCGCTTTCCTCATCTCCGTGCTCCACGACGGGAAGGAGCCGCTCCCGGTAGCTCCGGTAGAGCTCCAGCAAAGCCGGGGTCTTGCCGGCGATTTCCTCCGTCCGCATATCATCGGCGGCAGCTTCCAGGGCCTTTGCGTCGGCGGAAAGCTGCATGGCCCCTATCAGGCGGGCAGAGCTTTTCAGCGAGTGCACCGCAATCCGGTAGTTCTTCCAGTCCCCGGCGGAGACGAAGCCTTCCAGAACTCCGGCCCGTTCCTCTATGCTGTCGTAGAACTTCTGCATGACTGTCTTGAGGACATCCTCGCCCCCGCAGTTTTTGACCGCTTCTTCCAGGTCTATGCCCTCCATCGGCGGGAATGCCGGGGGCTTCGGGGCTGCCCCGGCGGCTGGTGCGGGTACGGCCGGAGTCCCAGGTATGGCGGAAGCCCCGGGTATGGCGGAAGCCACAGGTACGGCTGAGGCCGTGCGCCTTACGTCCAGCAGCGTGCAGACTCTCCTGCAGAGGACGGATGGTACGGGCGGGGGCAGCTGAATCAGGTCGGACACGCCGGAGTCAAAGAGGCTTTCCAAAAGCCCCGCGTCCTCGTTCCCGTCGGTCAGGAGGAGCAGGGGAACGCCGGCCAGCCTGCGGTCGGCCCTGATTGCCCCAAGAAGGGAGAAAGGCTCCTCAATGCCTGCGTGAAAGAGGATGATGTCAGTCTGATGATCTTTTAAGAAGGAGAGGGCCGTCTCTGCGGACGGGGCGTAGCTGACGCGCATGCCGCAGGACAGGAGGGCCTGCCCTGTGGCTTTGAGTCGGTCTTTGTCTGTGTCGATGAGCAGGGCCCATCCGGTCAGCTTCACGTTCATAGGGGTTCGTACAATATATACCATTATACTATACAAACCCCGCGAACGCAACCAGAAAAGGCAGCCTTACACCTTGAACTCGTCTATCTGCTTGCCTATCTTGCCGATTGACTGTTCCATGCGGCCGGAAACCTCTTTGAGCGCCATGCCGGTCTCGTTTATCTTCCGTGCCCCGTGGAGCATCTCGTCCATGCTCTGCTTCATCGAAATCGTCACGTCCTGCAGCATCTGCACTTCGGAAAGGATGAGCTTGTTGCCCTCGTGCATCTCCTCGGAGGCGACCTTGACTTCCTGCGTGCTGTCGTTCATCAGCTTGAGTGCGCCGACAATCTGCTTGGAACCCTGGTTCTGCTCCTCCATCGCCGTCCGCACCTGCATGACCAGCTGGTCGGTGTCGGCAAGCTCCTGCGAAACCTGCGAGAAGGTCTTGCTCGCTTCCTCGGAGGCGTGGACGACGTCCGCGATGGAAGCCATTATCTGCTTGAGCTGGTTGCTTATCTGCGTGGACTGCTGGCCGGAAGTCTCGGAGAGCTTGCGGATCTCGTCCGCGACGACTGCGAATCCCTTTCCCGCCTCGCCCGCATGGGCCGCCTCGATTGCGGCGTTCATGGCGAGCAGGTTGGTCTGCTCCGCGATGCTCGAAATGGCGGCGTTCGCGTCCTGCAGCGTGGCGGACTGGCTCTCGATGGCGGAAACCTTCTGGCTCACGGCCTCAAGCTTATGGAAGCCTTCCTGGGAGTGGGACTGCAAGTCGCCGAACACGTCCTTCATCCGCTCCACCGAGCTGGTGACGGCATTGATGTTGCCTATCATCTGCTCGACGGCCGCGCTCGCCTGGGACACGCCGCCCGACTGCCCCTCTATCATCTTGTTGAGCGAGTCCACGTTGGCGGAAATCTCGTCCACTGCCCCGGCGGTCTGGTCCACGCTCTTCTTCTGGTTGTCGATCTGATGGCCGAAGCTGTCTATGTTCGCGATGATCTGGTTGATCGCGCTCGCGGTGTCCTGGGCGGACGCGGCCATGTCGCTTCCTGCAATCCCCAGCTCGTTCTTGGAGGCCTTGACCTCCTTGATGATGTCCTGAAGCTTCTCTGTAAATTGATTGAATCCCTGCACCACCTGGCCGATTTCGTTGCCGGAACTGACCGCGATTCGCTGGGTCAGGTCGGCGTTGCCCGTCGCGATGCCGCGGATGGTGTCGCGGACGGTGCGGAGCGGCCTGAGGGCGACGACCAGCACCACGCCGCCCAGCACGAGGATGACGATGAGGACCCCGATGCCGAACGCCGTCGTCGCAGCAGCAATCTTGTCACCCAATGCTTCAATCGAACCCTGCGCGACGGTGAAGCCGAATGCCCAGGGGGTGTCCTCTATACTGCCGTAGACAACGAGGTCCTGCCCATTACCCGTGTAGGACTTAATCCAGCCGTAGCCGGACTCGCCGTTGACCATCTTCTGGGAGTAGGGAATGAGGTCCTCATGCCCCTCGCCGGGGTTGGTCAGGAAGTTGCCGCCATCCGCCGCATAGGGGTGGTACATGACGTTGCCGTCGTGGTCCAGCATGAACTGCCAGACACCGGCAGGGACGTTCAGCTCCTTGACGGGCTTGATGAGGATTTCCAGCGGGATAATCCCCGTAATCATGCCGAACAGCTTGCCGTTCCTATCCTTGAGCGGCTCGGACACGTGAACGACAGTCTTGCCCGTCGTCTTGGCGGTAACGGGGTTGTCCACGTAGCGGGCCTTACCCTGCTTCATTATTGCCTGGAAGTAGTCGCGGGTAGATATCTCGGTCGGCTTGCCCTGATCGGTGACCGCCTTCCCGTCAGGACCGGTAATCATCATGTATTCGTACTCGGAGGCCCTGACATGGGTGTTGGCCAGCATCCACTGGATTGCCGCATCAAGGTCACCGTCCTTCATCACGTCCGCATGAACGTAGACCTGCAAATCCTTGAAGTAGCCTTCCACGTTGTTATCTATCGCAAGCTTAAGCGCGTCCGCAAGAGTTCTGTAGCTCTCCGCGTTGGACGCCTTGGAGTCAGCCTTTGCGATTCTGGAAATCGCGAAAACCTGCACCGCCGTCATAATGGCGAAGCCCGCCCCAATCATCAGTATGAGGTAGGCGACAAGGCTCAATGACTTCTTTTTTTCGTTTTCCATAGGAAAATTCCTCCGAATATAACATGGATTATAACACGGGAATCATCATAACGCAAATTTAATCGGATACTGATAAACGGATATTATCAAACGGCAGGGACCGGAGACGAAAGACGTGCTTTAAAAGAATCCGGGGGTACCTGCGTACCCCCTCCTGCCCGCAGTCCTACACCTTGAACAGGTCTATCTGGCTGCCTATCTTGTCGATGGCCCCGTGCATCCTGCCGGAGATGCTGCCCAGGACGCTACCTGTCTCGCTGATCCGCTGCGCCCCGGCGGACATCTGGTCCATGCTCCGCTTCATGCTGGACGTGACCTCCTGCAGACTGCCCATTTCCGCCTTGATTTTTGCGCTGCGGGCGGACATTTCCTTGGATGCCTTGTGGACTTCCACCGTGCTGTCGTTCATGTTCTTGAGCGCGCCGCCTATCTGCTTGCTGCCCTCGTTCTGCTCCTGCATGGCCGCCTTGATCTGCATGACCAGGGCGTCGGTCTCCTTTATCTTGCTGGAAACGGCGGCGAAGGCCTCGCTCGACTCCTGGGACGCGGAGACGACCTCGGTAATCGAATCCTTTATCTTCTTGAGCTGCTCGCCGATCGTCTTGGACTGGCCGGAGGAAGTCTCGGAGAGCTTGCGGATTTCGTCGGCGACGACGGAGAACCCCTTTCCCGCCTCGCCCGCGTGGGCGGCCTCGATCGCGGCGTTCATGGCGAGCAGGTTGGTCTGGCTCGCGATGCTGGAAATGGCCTGGTTGGCCTCCTGCAGCATCTTGGACTGGTCCTCTATCTGCCGCACCTTCTCGTTGACGGCCTGCTGCTTGTCGAATCCGGACTGCGCGTCGGCGGAGAGGACCTGGAAGGAGTCGGCCATCTTGTCCACGGACTGGTTGACCGAGGAGATGTTTCCTATCATCTGCTCGACGGCGGCGGAAGCCTCGCTGACGCCGGAGGACTGGCTTTCGATGAGGTCATCCATGCTCTGGATGTTCTGGGAGATGTCGTCCACGGCGACGGCGGTCTGGCCCACGCTGCCGCCCTGACTCGTTATCTGGGCGGAGATGTCGTCTATGTTCGCGATAATCTGGGAAATTGCGCTCGCCGTGTCCTCCGCGCTCCGGGACATCTCGTCGCCGGATTCGGTCAGCCGGGCCTTGGAGCCCTGCACGTCCTTCATGATCTGCTGGAGCTTGTCCAGGAAGAGGTCGAAGTGGATGATGAGGTCGCCTATCTCGTCGCGGATGAAGAGCTTGCAGCGTTTGGTCAGGTCAGCGTCCCCGGTCTCCAGTTCCTTGAGGAAGTTCGTTACGTTGTAGATTCTCCACATGAGCCAGTGGATGAAGGTGTAGCTGCATATCAGCAGGAAGGCGATGAGCACCGCCGTAATCGGGATG
>CACYDQ010000079.1 GCA_902773215.1 uncultured Spirochaetaceae bacterium
CCAGACCAACCTGCTTGCGATGAACGCGGCAATCGAGGCGGCCCATGCGGGCGAGGCGGGCAAGGGATTCGCCGTCGTCGCGGACGAGATCAGGAAGCTCTCCGAAACTTCAAGCCAGCAGTCCAAGACAATCGGAACCCAGCTCAAGAACATCCAGAGCTCCATCGCGTCGGTCGTCAGCGCGTCGGCGGACTCCAGCCAGGCCTTCACCTCCGTTTCCAGCCAGATAACCGAGACGGACACGCTGGTCAGCCAGATAAAGCTTGCGATGGAAGAGCAGCGGACGGGTTCCCAGCAGATAATCTCCACCCTGCACAACATGAGCGACAGCACCGAGGAGGTGCGGAACGCGGCAGCCCGGATGACCGAGGGCAACAGGGCCATCCTTCAGGAGGTGGACCGCCTGCAGGGGGTCACGGACTCCATGAAGTCCAGCATAGACGTTATGGAGGCAGGAGCCAACGAGATAGACAGAACCGGGAACGTGCTGGAGTCCATCTCCGAAAAGGTCAAGGTGTCCATCGACAAGATTGGCCAGGAGATAGACCAGTTCAAGGTGTAAGGTCCATTGATTCGGGAGGCAGACGTTAGAGCATTTAGTGACCAAAAGCTCTAGCATTTAGTGACCAAAAGCTCTAGCATTTAGTGACCAAAAGCTCTAGCATTTAGCGACCAAAAGCTCTAACGTTTAAAGGCTGTCGCTGGGGGGTGGCCGCCCCAGATTTCATCGCGGTGCCGCCTGCCCAGCGCGTCAAGGGCGCGGGCGGTATCGTCCTCACGGTTTTCTTCCATATATTTCTTCAGATCCACAAGGAAGCGGTTCATCGAGAAGTGCTGGAAGGCAAGGACAGAGTCCCAGGCATCCGGGCAGGGCTGGTAACATCTTACCAGCTCGTCTCGCCAGGCCAGGAAGATTCCCCTGCCCTTCAGCTCCGCGTATCCCACGACATACAGGCGGGTCCCGCCCTCGGCAAAGAGCGTCTGGTGGAGCCGGGCGGTCAGGCGGGCCATCTCCAGCTGGCTCTCCCGCACCGCGCGGGCGACGGCGGGGCTGCCCTTTGCGGACAGGTATTTCAGGTGCTTGGTCTTGGCCGTATGCAGCGGGGTCTTGTTCGTTATCATCGCGTTCCGGCGGAAATCCACGCCGAGGGCGGGGTTCCTGCGGAAAAAGCCCTCCGCCACCCGCCCGCTCTGGCCGACCAGGTAGGCCCGTTTTGAGGCAAGCTGCTCCTCCTTCCCGGGGTTGTCGCCCACGACGATCAGCCGTATCTCGTCCTCCTCCCTTATCCCGTCCCAGGCCGAGTTGTAGACGACGGGCGTGTCGTGGCCGTAGGGGGGCGTGTCGTCCCGGGAGGCCTCCTCAGTCAGGCGGACGAGCTCGGCGGAAAGGGGGGCGCATGATGCCACCAGTCCGGCGACGGCATCCTTGTATTCCTGTATGGCTTTGAAAGCGGCGTGGGTCATCGTAGCGTCAGGCAGTTACTTGTCGTCGTAATGGTTCTTGCATTGATAAATCTTTACAGTATCGCCGTCAATTCTATAGATAAGACGATTCTTTTCGTCAATTTCCCTGCTCCACCATCCTGACAGATTCCCTTTGAGCGCTTCTGGATGTCCGATTCCCGAGTTGCCGTTTCTTGAAATGTCCGCGAGCAGTTTGTTGATTTTTTTGAGAGTTTTTTTGTCCTGCTCAAGCCAATACTGAAACTGTTCCCACGCTTGTTCTTCAAAAGAAACTTTCATTTTGCCAGTTCCTCCAGTTCTTCAAGCGTTTTTGTTATAAATTTCAGTTTTCCCTGCTCTTCAAGTTTTTTTATTTCTTCCAAATGCCTGATATTCGCAGGATTGTAGAATCCATCGTCTTCCTGCGCTTCAATTTCAAAAGGAATTTTCCTGTTGCGGATAACGGCTTTTGTAAAGACATTGTATGCTTCGGAAACGGAAAGCCCCATGCTTTTGCAGATGTCCGCGAATGCTTTTTTGTCTGAATTGTCCATGCGGATCGTCAAACTTGCCTGTGCCATGCCATCACCTCGTTTGTATGCAATTTTACTGTAATTATACATCATTTGCACTGAAATTCAAGCACAAGCGCCAGTTTCATGGCTGCGCACGCTTGCGCACCGGCGAGGTTCCCTGTCTTGCGGCCCCTGCCCGTTCGGGCAAAAAAAAAGACTGTATCGCTACAGTCTTTTTATGCGGGAGACCAGACTTGAACTGGCACAGCTCGCGCCACTAGCACCTCAAGCTAGCGTGTCTACCAATTCCA
>CACYDQ010000080.1 GCA_902773215.1 uncultured Spirochaetaceae bacterium
ACTGAGTATTTTTACTCACTCCACTGAGTATTTTTACTCACTCCACTGAGTATTTTTACTCAATGCTCCGTCTTTGTCAAGCGCGTGGCTCCCCGTGTAGACTTTTTGCCCGAATAAGGCTATAGTATAGCCCTATGGCAGACGAGGCACGGAAAATAATTGCCCAGAACAAGAAGGCGTATTTCAACTACACGGTCGAAGAGAAGATTGAGTGCGGCGTAGAGCTGCAGGGCTCGGAGGTCAAGTCCCTGCGCGAGGGTAAGGTTTCCTTTCCCGACAGCTTCGCCCTTATCGAGAAGGGCGAGGTCTGGGTGCAGAACTGCCATATCACCGAGTATTCCTATGCGGCTAACTTTGGCCATAACCCCGACAGGAAGAAGAAACTTCTCCTGCACAAGGAGCAGATAAAGCGGCTGGAGCGCAAGGTCGCGGAGAAAGGCTACACGCTCGTTCCCCTCCAGTTCTACTTCAAGAACGGCAGGGTCAAGCTGGAGCTCGGGGTCTGCAAGGGAAAGAAGGTCTTTGACAAGCGGGCGGACATGAAGGAACGGGACGTCAAGATGGAACTGTCCCGGGAGTTCAAGGACAGGCAGCACTAGTTGCCGTCAGGCTGGCGGGGACTTCCAGGGCCCCCTGCCGGATAACCTTTATGCCCCCGTCCGTTACGGTGACTATCGTAGACGGGAGGGAGCCTGTCTTGTCGCCGTCGCGAACAATCAGCGAGGCTTCCCCGGCAAATTCTTTTTCTATATCAGCTATCGATGACAGGACAGGGCTTCCGCTCCGGTTGACGCTGCTTGAGTAAATCGGGCGGCCTGTCAGGGCGATGACTTCGCGGAGCCACGTGTCCCCGGGGCAACGGAACGCGACCGTCTGTCCTGCCTCTGCAATCGGGGAACCTTCTTTTATGTGCACTATCATTGTCAGCGGGCCGGGCCAGAGGGACAGAAGCCCCGCCGGAATTTTGTCATCCGTGTAGTTCCAGATTTCGTCCGGGCTGGCAATCAGCTGGATGAAGGGCTTGTCCTCACCCCTCCCCTTTATTTTGCGTATGAGTCTGTCCGTAGACTTCTTTTCCTGCCCCGTGCCGTCAACTATCCCGCTGAAGCCGTAGACCGTGTCGGTCGGAAGGATTGCGATGCCTCCCGCCGCAAGGCATTCCGCCGCTTTTTCTGCGGAATGCGGGCTTGTCTTTTCTATGATTAGTACTGTCATTGCGTCAGATTACTGCGCCCTGTGGGGCCATTCGGACTTCCGCACGGCTGCTGCTTCGGGTTTCAGTCCTCTCTTCGCCCCTCCTGCCCGTCTTCCGCGCCCGGTAGCGGACAAGTCCCCTCCCCGCGTCGAACATCAGCAGGATAAAGTAGACAGCGCTAAAGACGACGAGGCCAACGCTTTTGCAAAACCATTCGGGAAAGTACTTGGACGGTTCGTGCAGCTGGACGGTCCCGGGGTCGTAAATTCTGTTCTCTGCGGCGGCAAGGCCGGAGATGATGACGAGCTTTTCCCCATCCTTTATGTATGAGAGCTTCCGGGCGTAGGCGGCAACCACGTCCATGTCCTTCTCCAGGGCGACCTTTTCCAGGCTCAGTTCCTCGTTTATCTTCTCGATTTCGACCGTGTGCGCGCTCAGGAGACGTTTCTGCTCCTCCAGCTGCCTCTCGGCCCAGACGCTGTTCCTGCCGCATGATATGGAAGTAAGGACGTAAAACAATGTGCCGGAAATGGCGGCGGCAAGAAATCTGAACTTTGTCATTTGCTTCATTTTCGGCATGAGCCGGGGAAGCGATAAGGAAGAAAAGCGAGCGTCCCGCCCCTAGTTCTCCCCGAGGAAGCCGATGAGCTTCCGTATACCGGCGTAGCAGGGGCGCTCTATGATGCGGTTGTAGGCAAAGGCGAGCAGGAGGCAGGCGGCGGACGTGACAGCAAAGGCGAGCAGGATGAGGGGGATATACGGCAGCCTGTCCCAAAGGGCGTATATCATCGGGCAGGAAAGGAGGCCTATCAGCGGATAGTGGATGACGTAGATGGCGAATGACAGACCGCCCAGGGCGACGAGGGGCTTTGCCGCAAGAGGTCCCTGGAGCGGGTGGAATGTGAAAACCAAGTGCAGGATGGCGAGCGCGGTCAGAAGTCCTGCCTGTTCGTAGGAACGGGGAAAGCGCTCAAAGTCAAAGTCCCGGAGGAAGTAGAGCCAGACGTTCAGTAGCAGGACGAGGGCGGAAATAACGGCCGCAACGAGCAAAGGCAGTCTCCCCTCCTTCCTGTCCTTGTTTTCCCGTGCCAGCCCGTAGCAGCCCCCGAGCACGGTCGCAAGCAGGGGGATGTCGTTCCGTGCCAGTACGAGGAGCAGCAGCATGACCGCGGCTTGTGCGGCGGGACAAAGGCGGCCTCTCAGGTAGCGGCGGGAGAGGGCCTGAACGTAGCGGAAGCCGTAGAGGGCGATGTTGCCCGCAAAGAGAGATCCGGTCATCCAGAGGGGGTTGTCGTAGACGTGTAAGTCCCAGAAGGTCTTCCTGAAAAGCCAGGTATAGTGGGACTCAAATGCGTAGTTGCCCGTCAGCTGCTTGTTGGAAAGCCTCTGGGCAAGCAAATCCCCGTATGCGAACAGGCCCCGCTTGTTCAGGAAGAGGATGCCCGCCATCAGGAAGAACAGCGGCAGCTCAAAGCGCAGGAAGCGGTTCACGGCGGCGAGCACGAGCTGCCAGCCTTTCCCTATCTCCTTCCGGACTGCAAGAAATCCGCTGACCGCGCAGAAAAGCGGCACGGTGTAGCATCCGTAGAAAACAAGGAGACAGACCCGGTAGACGGGCGAGTTCATCGGGAAGATGTCCGTTATGCAGAAGTCAACGAAGTAATGCCCGAAGAACACGAAGAGGCAGACGATGCCCCTCATGCCG
>CACYDQ010000081.1 GCA_902773215.1 uncultured Spirochaetaceae bacterium
GTGGAGAAGTTCCTCTGGAAGTTCGTGCAGTCGTCCTGCGCGTTGTAAAGGCACCACTCGATGAAGGATGTGACGGAGATCTTCTTGGTCTCAAGGCTGTCGTTGGTCAGGGTCAGCTGCTCGACCTCGCAGTTCTCGCCGTTCGGAACCATGTAGAGGACGTCGGCCTTGAGGGAGTTCTTGGAAGAAGAAATCTTCGTGTAGCCGAATCCGTGGCGGCACTCATACGTGTCAAGCGGGGTGTTCATCGGTTTGAAGCCCGGGTTCCAGACCGTTCCGTTGTCATTTATATAGAAGTAACGCCCGTTGTAATCCAAGGGGATATCGTTGTATCGGTAGCGGGTCAGGCGGAGGAGGCGTGCGTCCGTATGGAATGCGTATCCGCCCGCGGTGTTGGAAATCAGCGAGAAGAACTTCTCGTTCCCAAGGTAGTTGATCCACGGATAGGGGGTCAGGGGGGTTGTAATGACGTATTCGCGCTCGGCGTCGTCAAAGTGTCCGAATTTCATGCTTCCTCCAGAAAACTCTTGGTTAAATGTGCTATCCCTATTCTAGCACGTAATGGTTTTTGTGTAAAGTTAAAAAAAAAGTGGTATAAAAGTAACGGAAATTAAGCTTTGATGTAGCAAAAACCGGGATTTTAATGATGATTTTCCGATGGTTTACTCTAACGTTTTCGTAAAACTGCGCTAGGCGCAAAAAAAAGCACCGCGTGAGCGGTGCTTTTTTCGTCCTCGTTGAAGGAGTCTAGTCCCTGGTTGCCGTAATGGAAACTGAGGTGTAGCTGGCAGCAGATTCTGCGGCGGTAATCTCTGTTCCCTCTATGCCCGGCAGTCCTCCTCCGACGGCAGCAGCTCCCGCCACTACAGTCTTGTCTGCCAAACTCGCGCTGTCACCGGCAAGGGAATAAGTGTCGGAAAGCCGCCTGTTGAGCGGGTTCTCCTGTGCCTCTACCCCATTGCTGATCGTTATGCGCTGTCCGGCGAAGACGGGAATGAGTCCGCCACCGACATCCTTCGTCTGGGAGAATCCGGTCAAAGCCTTGCCGTCGGAGATAAAGAGGTTTCCGCTTTCCTCCGCAACCTGCTCCCTGGTCTCTCCGTCGCTCATACCGACGAGTCCTTCCGTAACATCGGTCTCTCCGCTCGCATAGCTGTCGAACGCCGTTCCGCGGACGGAAGCCGTTGAAGCCGGGGTGTGGACCTTGAAGTCGTTCAGGTTCTTGCTGGTTGAGTTAACTTTGAAAGAAGCCTTGCCCGTGTCGATGTACACGGTCGTCTTGGTGACATTCTTGTCCGTTCCTGCGACATCCTGACGGGTAAGCTGCTCCACTGACATTCTCGTGAGCGGTGAAATCGTGCAGACAGATTCACCCAGCTTGAGGGTGGCGTTTGAGTTGAAGCCGGTAGAAATGATGGCTCCCTCCTCAACGGTGTCGCCCTTATACAGGTCAACCCATTCGCTGGAACCTTTTTTCTGCATCTGGACTTTGCCAGTTACAGAAGTTACTTTCGCATCGACAGCGAAAGCCGAGATTGCGCCACAGGCCGCAATGGCCAGGCTGATAAGGCATTTGAAGTTCTTCTTCATAATGATACCTCCTGTTTTTTAAGGTATTCCCTCATAAAGAGCATTCCCGTTTAACTATCGCACAGGAATGTTCAAAAGTCAAGGAAAACCTTTGTTTTTAAAACTTTTTTTCTAAAAACTTTTTTCTTGCAGGAAGCCCCCAGAAAAGCACGCTCTTCTGAATGCCCTTGTATCATAAGCCTGTATTTGGCAGACTCCCAACATAAAAGAACCGTAGAATCCGATGGAATCCTGGCGGTTTCTTGACTTAGAACGAGAATACGGCCGTTACCGTTGCTCCCGTATTGTCAAAGGTCTTGTCTTCCGCTAAGAAGCGGTAGGCCTTGACCTGAAACTGGAAATCAGACGTACACTGGAGCTTCAGTTCCGTGTAAATCTGCCAGCCCTGGTATTCCACGATGTTTTCCTTATAACTGAAAAGCTGATCCGAGCCCAACGTTACGAGGAACTCCCTCGTCGGCTTGAATGCCGCCGCAATACCGTACTTTATGGCGGACGAGTACTCCGGGCTGTATCTCATGTAGGAAATCGGATTGCTCGTGAAACCATAGAAAGGATCGTAAATCCCGTTGTCTCCCGATGCATAAACCAGCTCTCCGGACAAAGCGAGCGAATGGAAATTCGTAAAATAGGTTATCTTCAGTTTGCTGAGGTTCGCCAGTCCCGAGAACGCAGACTTGTTGGAATTGCTGTCCCCATAGGTCGAGAAAGTCGTTGAGACGTTGTACATCAAGTCTGAAAAGATGAGAGGCCCGTATAAGCCTCCTGTTATATAGAAGCGATCGAACTCGTCCTCAATCTTGCTCGGTCCCTCCGTATTGATGGCAATGCTGGCCTCAATGTAGGGGGTCTGGTTTGCAAAGAGATAGGGGAAGGTCAAGTTTGCAGAACTAAGGAAGTAAGGCTCGGCCCAGACGTAGAGTGACCGCCCGATATCGTCCCTGAACTTGCCCCAGTCTATCTTTTTCATGTAGTCGGAGAAGTCTTTTCCGTTGACTGATTCAACCCTGTCCAGATAAACGTTGTAGAGACTGCTGGAAACCAGGCTCCGCCAGTAGTTCTTGCCGGAAGAGTTGATTATCAGCGTGTTTTTGGAGTTCAAAAGTCCCGTATAACCTGCATAGACTCCGAACTGTATTTTCCTGGCAGTATAGCCGAAGTACAGTCCGTCTATTTTCTGGTTGATGATGTTCCCTGTCTTGTCGGTTACGTTGAAGCGTCCCGCGGAGATGGAGAAACCTCCCCTTTCATCGTAGCTGTTGTAGTAGTAGCGGAGCAAATCGATGTCGGGCACAATGGTTATGTAGGATATCTCGTCGTAACTGTTCTCCTGCTGGTACTTGATAGAAGCTTGTCCTGCAAGTCCGAAGGAGGAATCCTCTACGAAGGGCAGATCGAACCAGCCTAAGAGCTTACAGGTGCTAATCTGATGTGCCCGGATCCAGTCAAGGGGTCTTCCTCCGCCATTGCCAGCCGCACCGCCGGAGACAATAAGCTGCGTTCCCGCGTCAAGTGCGATTGCGGGGCAGGGGAGGAGCAGAAGTGCTGCTAATACAATTTTACTTATACTTTTCATTGTTGTTGTTCTAGCTCGACTATGGCGGCACGCAATCTCCGCTCCAGGCTGTCCCGCTCGTGATGCTCCAGGCATCTGGTCACTATGTTAAGAGCCTCGGCCCCCGTAATCAGCTTCTCCTTCGTGTACTGAGCGGGTATATATTTGAACGCCTTCATTTCTTTCCAGGCGTAATAGGGACTTTTGAAGGTGCTGTAACCTACGCTGTCTACGATATACCACGCCCCACAGCAGATGTTGCAGAAATTCGCAAGCGGAATAGCTGCATCGGAGTTTCCCATGTGCTTAGCCTTTACGATTCCATTTTCGATAAGTGCATCTACAGCATCCTCATCACTGGCATAATCACTGACCAGTCCGAGGCAACTCGCCGCAAGATAACTCGCCTGCCCGTAGGTGACGGTCTCAGAGTTCAATATATCCATTATCCTGTCCGCTGATTGAGCCCAAGAGCATACGCCCAGAAGACACAGCAGACCGATTAAAAAAAATCGCCTCATTCCAGCTCTCTCATCTAATCCCACGCCCAATACTCATTTTAGCAAATACTCCGATAAAATGCAATATTCCGCGGAAGAAAAAATCTTGCCGGGCGGAGCCCTTTAAACTAATCCATTTATGGAATATAATGGAAGGAAACGGGGCAAAAAGTAAGAACGAGATACAGGAGCTGGTTTTGAAAAAGAAGGATAAGAAAGAAAAGAAAGAGAAAAAAGCGAAAAAAGGCGAGATGGAGAACGCTGTTTCCGGCAAGAAGGGCTTCTTCAAGAAGAGGATGGACCTCTTCGTTCCCTTCATCGTCGTGTTTGTGTGCGGCATGCTCGCCTTCTGGGGCATCTTTGAGGGCATGGAATTCCGTGTGTACGACATAGAGGTTCGGGCCGGCCGTCCCGTGGACAAGTCCGAGGAGATTCTTCTCATAGACATTGACGACCTTTCTATAGATGATGTCGGCGTGTGGCCCTGGAGCCGCGACATTGTGGCGGACATCCTCATCAGGATGAAGGAATTCGGGGCTTCTGACATCGTATTCGATATTGAGTACCTGCAGAAGTCAGGTAAGGCCCTCGTCTCCAACGCGGACAGCCTGGTGGACGAGTCAATAGAGACCGCACGGCAGAACCTTGACTCCCTCTTGGGGCAGTTCGCCGATGCCGCGACCTCCGGCATGTACACCCCGGAGGAGCTTTCGGAGATTTCCGGGCAGATGGGCGAGTACGTCGGCGCGTCGCTCGAGGGGGTCAGGGAGGCGGCCTCTTCGATTGCCCGCGACAACGACGAGTACCTGGCCCGCGCCCTTCAGTTCTTCGGCAACTCATGGATGACGGTGAACGCGGGTATGTCATACGACCTGGACACGCCCGACAGCCTGCCGGACTCGGAGATGACCGAGGAGTACCGGCAGTTCGTCGAGGCCCGCGACTGGGCCGCAAAGCACTTCCTCCTGACCGGCCTGAGCGATCCCGACGGCTTCATCGAGGCGGGAAACCAGGCTTCCATGCTGGAGCAGCAGTCCTACCGCGGCTTCTATCCGGCCCGCTACATCTTCCTCCGTTCCGCGAAGGGAGCGGGGGCGACGAACGTTATCGTTGACAGCGACGGAAGCCGCCGCCGGGTCGAGCTTTTCCATCATCTGGATCCCTCCAAGAAGTTCTTCTGGTCCAAGGAAGGGGAGGCCTGGCAGCCCCATGAGGCGGACACGGACTACTATGTTGGCCAGCTCGCCCTCAGGCCGCTCCTGAACTATCTGGACGTTCAGTCCGTGGAGCGCAAGGAATTTGCCTGTGTCCTGCGCGGTGCCAAGCTGCCCTCCCAGGACAAGCGTGTGAACATCCGCATCCCGCTGGATGAGAAAGGCCGTATGCTGATCAACTGGTCCCATGAGCTGTACGACAAATCTTTCAAGGAGCACGTCTCCGCGGCCTACGTCTATGAGCTGGACAGGGCGGAGGAACGGATTTTCCAGAACCTCAGCAACGTCACGAGAATCCGCATGACCGACGAGGAGGGCTGGGATCTCCCCTATTATACCGCCGCGAGCGAGATTCTGGACGAGTACCGGCAGATAGGCGA
>CACYDQ010000082.1 GCA_902773215.1 uncultured Spirochaetaceae bacterium
AAGCCTTGCCGCCGAAGAATGCGGCATGATGCAGGTAGAGACAGGTTCCGGAACGGTGACGATAGCAGCCGCAGACATAGCGCGGCAACTGGGATTCACCCGGCTCCGCCTGTTCGGTGCGGACTTCGCCTACAGCCACGGGAAGCCCTACGCGAAGGGAACATACCTTGACGCACGTTTCGGCAGCTGGAGCACTGCCCTCCTTCCCGCCGAGCAGCAATTCGCCGCCTTGATGTACCGGACACCGCTCAGAGAAATCCGCCCCGGCGTGCTTACGGGCGACGTGCTTGAAGGGTACGGGAAAAGCCTCGCCGCATGGCAAGAAAAACACGGCTACGAAAAAAAACGTGATGAACTGCGGCGACAGAATGCCGAAAAAAGAAGGGGGAGCTTTGTTTCTCCTTTTGATTTCAAGGGCTTTATGAAAAAATGCCTGTGCGATATGGGACAACTTGACGATGTTTCCAAGCTGTCCGCCTCAAAGAGTTTCTACGCGCTCCTGCCCTACGTCGCCTACCTCAGGCAACATTCGGCAGATATAGGAGCAGGAAAAAACTGTGGGGTTTTAGGGCTGCTTAAAGCGGCCTCTGATTTCGCGGGCAACCTTGTGGATTAAAAGAGAAAAGTCCTTTAGGGTGGGAATATATGAGCAATAAAAAACGGTCTTGGTTCGCTGGCATTATATGCGCGGCATATATAGTCACAGTCGCGGTCTTCGCAGGCTCCTTGGGAATGGACATCTCCAAGGGAAGAAGCTCCGCCGTGAACCGCTTCCGTAAGCTGACCAACGAAACCGATGCAAGCCTCAAAGATACCATAGTCCGTAGCGAGGCCTTCTATGACAGCTTCCTCAGGACCCTCGGCGACGTGTCAGATATTGCCGGAGTACAACTCAAGGATTCACAGGGAATCGTCATATCCTACCCCGCATCCTTGGGCGAAGACGCTGTCAATTTCTCGGGCGGCCTCGTGGAGCCCTACACTAAGACAAAAAAACTGAACGACAAGATCGGACAGGAAGTCACCCTGACGGCGGCAATTCATCTGCTCAAGCCTCTGGAGTTTTACAAGAAAGCCCGCCTTGCGTTCCTCGCCATACTCGCAGAAACACTTGTCTGCCTGCTCTATCTGGTGTACATCTGCCTCTACACGGACAATCCAGCCGTGGAGACGGAAATTGCGGAAGAAGAACTGCAGGACGATTCACAGCTTGACAAACAGACGACGGTGCCTCAGGCCACAGCAGTGCCACTGGCCACAGCGGTGCCACTGGCCACAGCGGTGTCACCGGCCACAGCGGAGACGCAGGCCACAGCGGAGACGCAGGCTGCGGCGAAGGCTCCCGTCGTCATCGTAAACGTCAATTCCACCCCATCTGGAGCTCCATCCGTATCAACGACGACGACAACGGCAGACGAAGCCATGCCGGAAGAAGTCCAGCCAACAGCTTCACATGAAGCCACGGTAGCCATGGAAGAAGACGAGCCTCCTGCCTTCAGGAACTACGAGCTGACGCAGGAAGAATTTCAGGGACTGCTCGCCGAGGACATAGATGAGCCGGAAGAAGAAGAGGACGAAACCCCCGATGATTTTGACGAGCTTGGTGAACTGGACGAAACAGAAGACTTCGACGCGTCCCTGAGCATGCCGGCTCCTAATGCACAGGAAACAGTGACAGCGTCCCCCGAAGATGATGACCTGTTCGATGCAGAGGACGACACGATAAGCCTGTCCACGAATGAGGCAGGGGGCAGCCGGGATGAACCAGACGATCTGCCTGGCAGGCAGGATGGCGATGTAACCGCACCGGAAGCAGAGGCCACAATAACGGAAGAAGATGACGACAAGCTCTTCGACAAGACTGATGATGATGATGACTTTCTGGAAGAAGAGGATAACGGAATCAATACGAAGGAGGAGCCTTCATTCGTTCCTGCGGACAGCTTCGCTCCTGCCGATGATGACGAATCAGATGACGACAGCACGCTGTCAGAAAAGACAATCTCTCAAGAAAAGCCCGATGAGGAAGAAAATGACGATGCCCTGTTCGACACTCTGGACGAAACGAACGAGGACGATCTGGAGGAATTCGCATCCGAGGAGGTACCCACGGATGCCGTCCCTTTTCAAAAAGATAAGCAGGAAGACAAAGATTTAGGCGAGCTTAATGACGAGCCTCTTGATGAGCTTCTGGAAGAAGACTCGGAACCGGAAGCGCAGACTGTAGTCGATCCCGCAAGCGGGCAGAATGAAGAACTGCCCGCGCAGGATGATATTGCCATAGAAGAACAAGAAACAGAGAGTCCCGTACAGGAAGAGGAAGCTGGGAACGGGAAATGGACTCCTCGCAATATTCCTGCGATAGATGACAACATATTTGACGAGAGCGAAGAAGCAGCCGGAGTAGAGCAGGACACGGATGCCGATGAGTTCGAGATTGACACGGATGAAAGCAATCTTGAGGAGCCCCCCTCCACGGAGCCGGAGACCACCGTCGCAGCCCCCCAGGACGATGACGATATCCTCGATGAGGCAGATGACATTAGTGTTCCCGTGATTGAGGAACGCGCAGGGATGGAGAAAACCGTCACAGAGACAGAAACGACCGCCTCCGAGCCGGCAGAGGAAGCCCTGCCCTCAGATGACGAGTGGGAAGACATTCTGGACGAAGACGAAGAGCCCCCCATCACCGAAGCAGCCCCAGCGGCAGAAGTCTTGTCCGAGCCGGAACCCGAGCCTGCACTGGAAGAAAGCGTCCCACAGGCAGAGGAGACCGTCGCCAGAGCAGAACCTGCCATTGAGCCAGAGCCTGCACTGGAAGAAAGCGTCCCTCAGGCAGAGGAGACCGTCGCCAGAGCAGAGCCTGCCATCGAGCCGGAACTTGAAGAAACAGACCCGCTGCTGGACGAGCTTGACATCGAACCGGAACCAGAGCCGACTACGGAGGAAGCCACCCTGCCCCTTGAGGAGACTGCGACCGAGCCGGAACCCAACCCGACTACGGGGACGGCAGTCCCCCAGCCAGAAACCTCTGCTTCCCTCCCCTCCCCTGCCCCGTCCGGTCCCACCGGTTTATATTCCGAGCGGACAGGCTTCGGCTGGGAATCATACATGCTGCCCCGCGTAGACAACGAAATTTCCCGCTGCACCAAGAGCGGTCAGGACATATCCATCATCTCCATCAGGATTGACGGGATAGACTGGGCAAAGGACGAAGGAAAGGCCGTCTGCGAAAGCGTCAAGGACATACTCAGCTCGCCGGACCTGATATTCGAAAAGGGGGACGATGCCTTTACCGCCGCCCTGCCTGACACTAATGTCAACGAGGCAATAGGCTTGGCTGAGGATTTGTATTCTTCGATTGATGAAATTCTCGCCCAATACGGGAACGATGCCCCCATGGGCATAGGAATATCTTCCCGCTCGCTCAGGATGATTTCCGGGGAACGGCTTGCGAACGAGGCCGAAGTCGCCTTGAGCCATGCTCTGGAAGACGAAAGCTCCCCTATCGTCGCTTTCAAGGTGGATCCTCAGAAATACCGGAAGTTCCTCGCGGCCCAGGCCGAACAGGAGGAATAGCGGCTGCACAGGAGGCTTGCCAACCACTTGTAAAAGCCTCCATTTCGTTGTATTATATACGGCAGTTTGAAGTGCTTCCTACGAAAGACAATTCTTCTTTCTCTCAGCTGCCTCCTCTTTTTTTCCTGTGAGACCGTACAGCACGCACAGGAAGAGGGGCGGCTTCCCGCCGAGGCGACAATTGCCGAGCTGGAGGATTTGTCAGCCCAATCGCAGATAGCACAGCTTCTTGATTCCCCCCAGATCGAGGATCCCGACAGCTTTGAGGACGGAACCCCCATCGCCACAGCTTCCAACCCCTACCCCGTCGAAGACACCCTGCTCATCTCCTTCGCAGGCGATTTGATGGCTCATGACGAGCTGTGGAAACACACCAGTGACTATGATAAAATATATGATAACGTTCGCGAGATGCTGACAACATCCGATTTGTCGCTTGTCAACATGGAAACCCCGGTAGACGCAAAGAAGGCCTACTCCACCTACCCGTCGTTCAACGTGCACCCGGATTATGCGGATGCGGCTGTCAGGGCGGGATTCAACCTGTTCAGCCTGTCCAACAACCACACGAACGACAAGGGACTGGAGGGCATACAGGAGACCGAGGCTTACTTCTCAGAACTTGAGGAACGAACCAAAGAAGGCTCCCGCCCGGTGCACTATTCCGGACTCAAAGACGGTAAGGAAGCATCCTTTTCCTATGCCTATTTTGATTACAAAGGTTGGAAAATTCTCTTCCTCGCCGTCACGGAAATCCTGAACAGCGGGGACAGCAAGGATTGCATCAACTTCATAAAGCAGGATGTGGCATCGAGGAAAAAGTTCACGGAATACGCCAAGCAGCTCCGGGAAGACAATCCCTGCGACCTGTTCATTTTGTCCGTCCACTGCGGCGAGCCAGAGTACATCCTGACAGTCGCCAGGGAGCAGCAGAATTTTTACCACGACCTGCTTGAAAACGGCGTGGATGTCGTCTGGGCAAATCACCCCCACGTCGCGCGCGACTGGGAAGTTGTAGTAGACAAGGAAAGACAGCTGCCTGCAAAGATGGTGTTCTACTCGCAGGGCAACACGATAAGCGGACAAAGGAGAAGTCCGTCCTTCGACTTCCCTACCCTCGTTCGGGAATATACCGGGGACAGTTTTATAACGAACGTCCGTTTCCTGCGGGACGAGAAAGGTATCAGGATTGTCAGCGTCCATCCCGTACTGATAACGACCTACATAACGAGCGAAAGAACCTTCGTCATAAAGCGTCTGACCGACGAGTTCATACAGGAACTAAAAGATGAGGGCCGTGACAAATGGGCCAAGTACCTTGTGTCCCGGCGCAAATTGATGAAAAACATAAAAGGAAAACTGATATGGCAATAGACTACAAGAGCCTGCCTGTCTACGCACAGAAGCAGCGCATACTGGACACACTCAAGGACAATCAGGTCATCGTCGTGCAAAGCCCCACGGGGTCCGGCAAGACGACCCAGCTGCCCGTCATACTCTACGAGGCAGGATATGCGGAGGGGGGTGTCATCGCCGTCACTCAGCCCCGCCGCATCGCAGCCCTGAGCGTCAGCGAATTTATCTCCAAGCAGCTCCACACCCGTTACCCCGGGCTAGTAGGCTACAAGATGCGCTTCGAGGACAAGACGGACGAGACGACCAGAATCAAAATTATGACCGACGGCATCTTGCTCCAGGAGATGAAGCTTGACCCCTGGATGAAAAAGTATTCGGTCATCATCGTCGATGAGGCACACGAGCGTAGCCTGAACATTGACTTCGTGCTGGGACTCTTAAAGCGAGTATTACAGGCACGGAGCGACTTCAAGGTCATCGTCAGCTCGGCAACGATGAACGCGGAGGCATTCAGCAACTACTTTGGCGGCTGCCCCATCGTCACGATAGAGACGCAGGTATTCCCGGTGACGACGGTCTACGACCCGCCCGTAGTCGCCGCAAGCACCGCCGGAGACAGCGCGGAAGAGGCACTGCTGGACAAAATCGAAGAGACCGTGGACCGAGTGCTGGACAACCGCGAGGACGGGGACATCCTCATATTCCTGCCCGGCGAGAAGGTCATCAAGGACTGCATGCAGCGGCTCTACGACGCGCCCTTCCATTCCAAAATCCATATCGTCCCCCTTTACGGGCGCCTCCCCAAGGAGGAGCAGGAGAAAGTCTTTGACAAAGCCCCCTTTGGCAAGAAGAAGGTCGTCATATCCACGAACATCGCGGAAACCTCGGTCACCATAGACGGCATCACGACGGTCATTGACCCGGGCCTTGCCAAGCTGAACTTCTACAGCCCGCGCACTTTCACCTCCAGCCTCGTGGAATCACCCATCAGCAAGGCGAGCTGCAAGCAGCGGCTGGGACGGGCTGGCCGCACCAGGCCGGGAACCTGCTACCGCCTGTACACGCGCAAGGACTTTGAAGCGCGGCAGGAATACACGACCGAAGAAATCTACCGCACCGACCTGAGCGAGGTCGTCCTCCGTATGTCGGAACTGGGCATAACAGACTTCGATCAGTTCGACTTCATCTCGCCCCCGCAGCACGAGGGACTTCTGGGCGCGGTGGAAACGCTGAACATGCTCAAGGCCCTTGAGCCGGACGGCTCGCTCAGCAAGATAGGCAAGCTGATGGTCGAATTTCCGCTAGAGCCGAGGATCAGCCGCATCATCGTGGAAAGCATACTGTACTACCCCGATGTATTGGAGGAGATACTCACCGCTTGTTCATTCCTTTCCGCGCAGAATCCCTTCGTCCTTCCGGTCGGAGAGGAGATGGATGCCCGCAAGGCACACCACGCATTCAACGACATACAGGGCGACTTCATCAGCTACGTCAAGCTTTTCCGCACCTATATGTCCGTAACCAACAAAGAACGCTTCTGCAAGAACAGCTACCTGGACGAGAAGGTGATGGCGGAAATTCTGAACATCAAGCTGCAGCTGGAGCAGATTGTCTCCGAGCGGCTGCAGATGCCGATTACCGGCGGGGGCAACATGGACGACTACCTCTGCTGTATTGCGGCAGGCATGATTCAGTTCGTCTGTATCCGCGATGGACGAGAAAGCTACCGGAGCTTGACCACCGACCACATCACGATACACCCGGGCAGTTCCATGTTCCGCACAAGCCCCCTCTACATCGTCGCCGGCGAGATAGTACGCACCAGCCGTATGTTCGCCATGTCCGTATCCCCCCTGACCCGGAACCTTATCCACAAAGTTGACCCCGAGCTGGAAGACAAGCTTTCCAAGATGCGGGACAAAAAAGGCCGCCTGCTTAAGGACTGGCCGGAAGAGAAGGCGAAAGACAAGAAGGATAAAAAAGA
>CACYDQ010000083.1 GCA_902773215.1 uncultured Spirochaetaceae bacterium
AAAGACCGAGCCGTCGTCCAGTCGCATCATCGCACGGTGGTAGAACTTCCTGCCCCCGGGCTTCCCATCCTCCCCGAACAGGTCAAAGTCGATGAGGAAAATCTGGTATACGCTCGGGGTGGTCTTATACAGCTTCCCCTTCTTGAGGCTCCCGGCGTAGAGCTTGCAGGCGTAGAACAATGCCCGGAGTTTTTGGTCATCGTCCGCCTTTGTCAGCAGGAGCTCAATGTCCGCTTTCTGACCGTCATTGAACTCGCAGTTCACGTCCAGCCGGGACATCTTGCCTTTCCGCATCACCGGGAACGTATGGAGCGGGGCGGGGCCCCCAGAGCGGGCATTTGCCAGCCCACCGGTTTTTGTGGGACAGACAGCCCTCGTTGACAATGATTCAAGGTTGCAATGCTGGCTCGGCCCGCGAATGGGGACACCCCGCGGGAATACGTTCCCATCGCTGCTCGGTCGGTAACTGCGGAATAATATAACGTTCTCTTGGCAAAATGCTCACTTCGGCGGGAAAACCTGTGTTATTTGTCGCACATGTCCATGTGCGGGTCAATCCTCGGGCCAGGGGTCACCGGGGGCAGGCATTTCGCCCAGGAGCACTTTTGTCACATAGAACTCGTCTATGATTTCAGACACTTCCTCCATGGAAAGGTCCGCCAGGTCGGAAAAAAGGAGCAGCCTCTTTTCCGGCTTAGCGTCCTGTTCATCCGCAGTGCCGCAGGGTGCGGCGTTTGCCTGTTTGTCCGATTCGTTCATGATTCCTCCTGTTTGACCATGTATGTCAGTCGTTTATGAATTGTACGGCCGCCCCGCTGACGGGGCTGTCGTTTTCCAGTGCCGCCCACTGTTCTTGTGTCCCGCCGTAGCGGATTGACGTGAGCGACGTGCAGTCCTCGAACGCGGACATGCCGATTTTCCTGACGCTGCCGGGAATGCCGAGCGACACAAGCCGTTCGCAGCCCAGGAACGCATGGTGCCTGATTTCCGTCACGCCGTCCGGTATGGCAATCGATTCGGCCTGGCTCGCGCAGTAGAGCAGGCGGCCGTCCTGTATGACAAGCCCCCCGTGTATCGTCAGGCAGGGGTGGGACAGCTCGCTGATGTCGCAGCCCTTGAACGCCATCGGGCCGATTTCCCTGACGCTGTCCGGGATTTTGACGGACCTGAGCGACGTGCAGCTCCTGAACGCGAGCCTGTCGATTTTCGTCACGCTCTCGGGAATGTCAACGGAGGCGAGCGACCGGCAGCAAGAAAACGCGAGGGCCCCGATTGACACCACGCCTTTTGGGATGGAGACCGACCGGAGGGACGCGCAGCCTCTGAAGGTCAGTTCATGGATTTTCCGGATGCCGCCGGGGAGTTTCACGGACTCAAGCGACGCGCAGCGCAGGAACGCGATTCTTCCGATTTTCCGGAGGCCCTTCGGCAGGCTGACGGAACGCAGCGAAGCGCAGCGCTCAAACGCATACTCGCCGATTTCGGTCACGTCCTCCGGTATGACGACCTCCGTCATCTGCCCCGTGCATGACAGCAGCACGCCGTCCTGTATGACAAGCCCGTCCCGTATCTCAAGGCAGGGGTGCGACAGGTTCCTGACATCGCATCCGGTGAATGCCCTGCATCCTATTCCTGTCGCGCTCTCCGCTATGACGAGCGACGAGAGCGACGAGCAGCCGAGGAAGGCATCGTTTTCGATTTTCCGGACGCCCCCGGGGATGGCGATTGACGTGAGCGACGTGCAGTCCTCGAACGCGAAGTCCGCGATTTCCGTCACGCTGCCCGGAATGCTGACTGACCTGAGCGACGTGCAGCCGCTGAACGCCCCCTCGCCGATCCTGGTCACGCCCTCGGGGATGACCAGAGTCTCAATCACCGTGTTGTCCGTCTGCATGTAATCGGATATCTCGGTCGTTCCGCCGGGTATGACGACATCCTTGCCCATTATCTGGTAGTTCCTGAATCTGTTCATGTGACTCGTGAGCCTCCCTGCTTTCTTTGGATTCCGGGAATAATATAAAGTGGAAACGTGAAAATGATTAGTTTACAGGATAAAATTGTGTTATCAGCGGTGGCCTGCCGTCCCAGCTGTGATATGATATCTGCAAGGGCAGTTTTCAAGGAGGTGCGCCATGCCGGTTGTCGGTGCGTTCATGGTCCCGCATCCCCCGCTTATCGTCGCGGAGGTGGGGAAGGGGAGCGAGATGCAGGTTCAGGCGACGCTGGACTCATACCGCGCGGTCGCGGAGGAGGTCGCCCGGCTGAAGCCGGAGACGATTGTCGTCACGTCCCCCCACAGCATCATGTACTCGGATTACTTCCACATCTCGCCGGGCCGCGGGGCGGAGGGCAGCTTTGCCCGCTTCGGCGCACCGCAAGTCAGCTTCAGCGAGACTTACGACGGGGAGCTGGTCGCCGCAATCTGCCGTGAGGCGGAGGCCGCGGGGGTCAGGGCGGGGACGGAAGGCGAGAAGGACGCGTCGCTCGACCACGGGACGATGGTTCCCCTCTATTTCTTGCGGCAGTTCTTTGAGGACTTTAAGCTCGTCCGCATTGGGCTTTCGGGGCAGTCCTACAAGGAGCATTACAGGCTTGGCCAGTGCATCGGGCGGGCGGTGGAAAAAACAGGACGGCGGGTCGTCTTCATGGCGAGCGGCGACCTGTCCCACAAGCTTTCCGAGTCCGGTCCCTACGGCTTCGCGCCGGAAGGCCCGGAATATGACGGGCGCATCATGGACGTGATGGGAAAGGCGGACTTCGGCAGGCTCCTGGAATTCGACGAGGACTTCTGCGACAAGGCGGCGGAGTGCGGGCACCGGTCTTTCATCATCATGGCGGGGGCCCTGGACGGAATTGCTGTTGAGGCCCGCCGCTGTTCCCACGAGGGGACGACGGGCGTCGGCTACGGGATATGCGGCTATACGCCTGTGGGGCAGGATGAGAGTAGGTGCTTCCTGGCCCGCTACGAGGAAAAAGAAAAGGAGCGGCTCGCGGAGACCCGGGGTAAGGAGGACGTGTACGTGCAGCTTGCCCGGAGGACGGTGGAGCTGTATACGAAGGAAGGCTCTGTCCCCCGCGTGGAGGGCGGCCGTGCCCTCTTCCCCGACGGCACGGAGCTTTCCCTGCCGGACGACATGCTTTCCCGTCGGGCGGGGACATTCGTTTCCCTCCACTTGGACGGGCAGCTCCGTGGTTGCATCGGTACGATCGGTGCGACCGAGCCTTCCGTCGCGGAGGAAATCGTTCACAATGCCGTGTCGGCGTGCAGCCGTGACCCCCGCTTCAGCCGGGTCAGGGAAGCAGAGCTTTCTTCCATTATATACAGCGTGGACGTGCTCGGCCCGGTCGAGGACATCAGCTCGCCGGATCAGCTGGACGTGAAGCGTTACGGGGTCATCTGCAGCAAGGGCAGCCGTCGGGGCCTGCTCCTTCCCAACCTGGACGGCGTGGACGACGTGACCCAGCAGATAGAGATAGCCTGCCGCAAGGGGGGCATCCGGCCTTCGGAGAAGCCTGACCTTGCCAGATTCGAAGTCGTGAGGCACTACTGATGGCGGAGGTCTGTGTCACCTGCTTCCGCCGCTGCGTGATGGAGGAGGGGCAGACGGGATTCTGCCGGGCGAGGGGAAACCGGGGCGGGCGGATTGTCCCCCTGGGATACACCGATGGCCGTGGCAAACTGAGCGCGCTGGCCCTGGACCCCATAGAGAAGAAGCCCCTCGCCCGCTTCATGCCGGGGAGCATGGTGCTTTCCGTCGGGGGCTGGGGCTGCAACATGCGGTGCTCCTTCTGCCAGAACCACGGGATTTCCTGGTGCGGTGTTCCCGGGCCAGTTCCGGCGGCTGAGGATGCGGATTCTGACGGACTTTCCCCGGAGCAGCTCGTCGCAAATGCCCTCGCGCTGAAAAACCGGGGCAACATCGGCGTGGCCTATACCTACAACGAGCCGCTCGTCGCATGGGAGTACGTGTGCGACTGTGCCCGGCTCGTGCGGGAGGCGGGGATGAAGAACGTCATCGTGACGAACGGATGCGTCCTCCCCTCCGTGCTGGAAGCCCTGCTCCCGTACACGGACGCGGTGAACATCGATCTCAAGTGCTTTTCCGCGGATTCCTACCGGCAGCTCGGCGGCGACCTGGAGTCTGTCAAGGAATCGATCAGGCTCTGCCATGCTTATGGCGGGGGGAGCTGCCACGTGGAGCTGACGACACTCGTCGTGCCGGGCTTCAATGACGGCGAGGACGAGATGGCGGAGGAGGCCTCATGGGTTGCCTCGCTCGCACGGGACATACCCCTGCACCTGACCCGCTTCTTTCCCCGCTGGCAGATGCAGGACAGGCCGCCCACGCCCGTCGGGACACTCCGCCGCCTTGCCGACATCGCGCGGCGCGAGCTTTCCGACGTGCTTCTGGGGAACGTGTAGGAAAGACCTTCCGTTCCGTATCCTTGAAACGATTCGTTATTCGATTTATAATGAGCGAAGGAGGCTGTCATGCATAGGAAATCCTACTTTTCGTTTCTGAGGGGAACGAAGACGTTCCTCTTGTTGTCCGCCATCCTTGCCCTTGCCGCTTGTAATGGTACCGGCGAGATAGAGGAAGAAACGTATGCTGGTCCTTCCAGTTCGTCTTTACGTTCAGAGGCCCCGGACGGAAGCGGAATTTCCGGCGGGGGCGGAATCCCCGTCGATGACATCCTCAGCTTTTCCAATTCCGGTGATACCGATGAAATCATTTCCCGGCTCACCGGGGAATCCGGCCAGGGAACTACGATGATAGCACTATCCTCCGCCGACATAGGCCTTCCTTCGGGAGGCTACGTCACGCTGACGATTACGGGGGACGGCATAGCCTTTGCCGCGGACTCTTCCGGCTCCAGTGACGGCAAGGTATGGTTCTCCATTCCTCAGTTTGCCAGTGGTACGACCATCACGGTCAGCGTCATAGTAAAGGAATCTGACGGAACGGTGGTCTGCTTCGGCAGCAAGACGCAGACGGTTTCGGGAGGTTCCAGCAACATAAGCATAAGCCTGTCTGGCGGATCTGCGGGGACCACGGACGATGATGAAGACGATGCGTGGCTCCTGCCTGACCCGCCGACTGTCAGCGCGACGCCGACGGGTGTGGACTACAGGCACTCCGTTTCCCCTGTCCCGACCGTCCGCCTTGAAGTCCTGGGGTTGACGGATCCACCGTCCGGCAGCCTGAGTTGTGCCTGGACGAATGCGCAGGGCACGGCGATAGGCAGCGACTCCAAGGTCATAGACGTTCCCATTACCGACATCATCGGCGTGGCCCCGGATACGCTCCCTGAGGGGGATTCCAATCTGACGGTCGGCCTTGTCCTGACCTACACCGATGCGGACGGAAACACGCAGACCAGCAGTGCCAGCTGCCCGGTCGCGGTGACGATACACAAGATACCGTCCTTCGAGCTGACGCAGTCCACCCCCCTGCCCGTCGGGATGGCAGTCCGCTCCGCCTCCAGCTATGATGTCTCCGACCTGAACCAGACGCTGACGGTGATAGCCGATCCTGCCTCCGGCTCCAGTTTCAGGTCGGGGACGGAATTCAGCTGGACCGTGAACGGCACTTCCCTGCTTGACGCTTCGGGGAACCCCGTCAAGACGGCGAGCGCGCCGATACGGCTTTCGGATTATATCACGGTGGCATCGCTCAGTACGACGACCCCGGTTCAGCTTACCATCGCCTGCACGGCAAGTGACTCCTGGGCGACGAACAGCCCCACGGCCCCCGTGACCAAGACGCTCGACTTCTACAAGCCCGCGTTCCCCACGCCGGTGCCAGGCATACCGACCTGCTCCGGGACCTACATCGGCTATGATGCGGCGACAGCTACCTACTCCTTCTATGCGGCGGCGGGGGCTGATCCGAGCGGCAGTACGAGCGTGTCTTTCTCCCTTTCCAATGACAGCATGTTCCCTGCCAGTACGACATACAACTGGAAGCTCAACGGGAGTTCCATGTGGGGCTCGTCAAGCTCGTCATCTTCCGGTACGACGATTATCGGGGCTATAACGGGATTCTCCATGTCCGCCGGCACAGGCAGCTTTACCGTTGTCTGCGAGGCGACTGACGGCAGCACGACCGAGACCAGTGCCACGGTGACCGTGAAGATATTGCGCTATCCTTCCTCTGTTTCGGACTTCCACACGTACATTGACAGTTACCCCGGCCAGCAGTATATGAGCGGGGCCCACTGCTACGATGTCGTGGATGAAAGCATAATCGGCATGAAGCTCTCTACGAACGTGAGTAGCGGAGTGGAACTGCCTCCGAACGGCACTGCCAGCTTTGAGTGGAAGGCAAATGGTGTCGCCGTGAAAACGACGACGACCCAGGAAGCGAGCTTGACCATCGGGGAAATCCTTTCCGCGCTTGGCAGCAGCGTTTCGGCCCTGCCGAACCACGACAGCTCCATGTCGGGCGCACCTTCCGGCGGACTTCCGGTGGAAATCAGCTGCACGATAACCGTGACCGTCTCCGGCGCAACGAAGGAGTCCGATACATCCGCCAGTTACGAGACGGGCCGCACGCTGTTCCTCTACCAGTAGCCGCCGCTTTTCCCGTTACGGGCGGGGGAGGGGGGCGGAGAACTCGCTTTTTGCTGGAGACTTGGCCTCCTCCATCTGCCGGGCCTTCTGTGTGCGCAGATCCTCCATTTTTGCGAACTGGCCGAGGATACGCTCCCGGTGGTCGGGCGGGCAGTTGTTTCCCTCTGGCCATCCAAGATATTCCTCGCAGAAGGGATGCCCCATCGTTCCGGCAAGGCGGTACGCCATGTTTTCATACGTGGAATAGGACGGAAGCTCCAGCTTCCTGATGCCTGCGATTGTTTCCGCTCCGACCATGAGGGGGAGCGTCAGCTGCCCGCCTGACGCAAGGGCGGAAAGCCTCCTGTTGGCAAGCGCAATCACATCCTTTTCTTCTTTGCCTCTGGCAAGCATATCCAGCAGCTGGGAGAACAGCGCTTCCTCCGCTGGCGTAAGGGGGTTCTCCTCCTCCGGCAGGCAGAGCTTTCCGCCGTCAAGGAACGCGGCGAGCAGGGGCATTTGGGGACGGAGAACTTCTGTCTCATAGCCGTTCTTGAGCGTGCGTTTTTCCAGCCGGCAGGATTTTATGCACACGTAGGCCAGGAAATCAGCCACGGCAAAAAGATGCTGCGTGCCGTCCGGCGTGGTGCGCGGTTTTGGCAGCTTGCCCAGACGCTTCGCGGGGCTGCCGCTGATTGCGACGCTTTTCGGAGGCTGCTTCATCATCTTTTTAAGGTGGCCCTCGATATCGTCCTCGCTTGCGCCGCGCACAATGTAGATGAAGCCCTCCGCGCCTATCTTGAGCGCGAGCAGGGTCTGCTCATCCGCATCGCCTGCCCCGAACGATTCGATGTAGTTCTTCGCAAAGTCCGAAAGCTCTTTTTCTTCCGCACCGCTGGTTATCATCCTGCGCATCTGCGTAAAAAGGAATCCCTCAAGCTTTCCGCAGCCGCGCGGAAGGTTCAGGTCTTCTTCAATCGCAAGTATCCCCATGCGGCGGGCTTTTCCTGCCAGCATGATTATGAACTCCACCACGCACGAGAGATACTGCTTCCTGTCGCGCCATGCCTT
>CACYDQ010000084.1 GCA_902773215.1 uncultured Spirochaetaceae bacterium
AGGAGCTTCTTCTCTATCTGCTTGTTCCTGAACCAGTCGGTGGACCAGACCCGGTAGTAGTGCCAGCCCATCCGCTCCAGCTGCTCCTTCCTGAGCCGGTCCCTGTCCCTCGTATTGCGGGCAGACCGGTAGTTTTCCCCGTCGCACTCCACGGCGAGCGCATAGCTTGCGTCGGCCCGCCGCACGGCGACATCTATCCGCGAGCTGCCGCAGCCGACCTGCATCTCCACGTCGTAGCCCTTGCTGCGGAGGAATTCCGCGACTTCCTCCTCCAGGCTCCTGTCCGGCATACTGGCTCCGACGGTCGCGACCCCGCTTCCCAGGGCCTTCTCGCCCCGCTCCGCGTAATCGATGTACTCCTTGAGCAGCCTCGCCCCCTCTGAGCTGGTCCTGCCCAGGTCTATGTCCCCGCCGTGCATGGACGAAACAAGCTGGACATTGACCTTGGCGCGGGTGACGGCGACGTTGAGCCTGCGCTCGCCGCCCTGCCTGTTCAGCGGGCCGAAGTTGTGCAGGAGCTTTCCCTGCTCGTCCTTGCCGTAGGCGACGCTGAAGATTATCGTGTCGCGCTCGTCCCCCTGTACGGTCTCCAGGTTCTTGACGAAGAAAGGCTCCGCCTTGTCGCGGGAGAAGAATTCCTCGCCCGAGGGGTCTTGGCTCCTCCGTCGTGCCAGCAGGGAGTCTATGAGGTTCTGCTGCGCCACGCTGAACGCCACCACGCCGAGGCTCCGGTCGGGGTAGCGGCGGGCATCCTCCAGCACGAGCTCCACGACCCGCTCCGCCTCCGCGAGGTTCGTGTGGGTCTTCCGGTCAAACACGCCGTCCACGTGGTAGTAGTCCACGCCCGTGCCCTCCACGCCGCCCGACGCGGATGGGAAGGTCATCAGGCTGCCCCCGTAGAAGTTCCGGTTGGAGAAGGCTATCAGCTGCTCGTAGCGGCTCCGGTAGTGCCACTGGAGGGAGCTCTGCGGCATGGAGGGGGCGCACATGTCCAGGATGGACTCGAAATCCGTCACGTCGTCCAGCTCCTCATCGCCTTCGACCTCCAGCGTGGTCGTGAAGAAGTTGCTCGGGGGCATCTGCTTGGAGTCGCCGACGACGATCAGCTGTTTGCCCCGGTAGACCGCCCCCACCGCGTCCTGCGGGAAAATCTGGGAGGCCTCGTCGAACACCACCGTGTCGAACTCTATCCCGCCGCTCAGGAACATGCTGACGCTGAGCGGGGACATGAGGAAGCAGGGCTTGAGCACCTGCACCAGGTCGCCGGTCTCCGCAATCAGCGTACGTATGCTCTTCTGCTTGCGCTTCTTCTCCCCCTCGCGGAGGAGAACGGACACGGGGCTCTTGGGCGTGACCATGTCGAGCGACGGCCTGAGCGCGGAGAGCTTTTCCTGTATCTGCGCCTTGTTTATGTCGAACTGCAGCTTGTCCTTCCCGGCGAAGACGGAGACGGCCTTGTCCTGCGACACGCGGGTAAAATTGGCAAAGGCGGGGACGGAGTTAATCAACTGGTGCAGGCTCTGGGTGTAGAATGCCTTGCGGTAGGCATCCACGACGGAAGCTGCCGGGACTCCCTGCTCGATTATCTTGCTGACGAAGGGCATGGCCCCCTGCGCCTCAAGCCCGCGCAAAAGCCGCGTGAAGCTGACCCAGTTGTCTATCGTGCCGATGTCGGCGAGGCATGCCGCGCACTTTTCCAGCACGTCCTCAAGTTTGGCATGGGCCAGGTCGAATACCGCGGGGTCGAATCCCGCCGAAAGCAGGTCCGCCCCGTCCGCCCATGCGGAACGCAGGGAGGCGAGCTTCTGGGCGTAGGACGCGAAGGCATCCTTCTCCTTGCCGAATGAGGCAGCCCCTAGGTCGGGGAGGAAGGCAAAGTCCATCCCCCGCCCGTACAGGCCGCCGAGCGCGGACATATCTTCTATTATATGCTTCCAGTCCGAGGGAATGCCCTTGAAGGCCGCCCCCAGCACCCCTTCCAGCTGCTGGCCGCAGGAGGCGAAGTCCTCCGTCGTCTGCTGCCAGTCCCTGAGCATGCCGGTTGCCCTGACCGCCTCCTCGTAGCTGAATTTTTTGCCGCTCCTGCTTTCCAGCCGGAGCTCGGTCAGGATAGCCTTGTATTCCTTGCTGAAGAGGCGGGAGAAGAACGAGGAGAACTGCTTCTTGAGCTTGTTGTTCCAGTTTCGCCCGTCCTTCTGGAAAATTCCCTGCTCGAACTCCGCCTCAAGCTGCCCTTTCAGGAAAGTCAGCCGCCCTGCCATCTCCGCCGCTTGCTGTGCCGTGGCGGACGCGAAGTCGAACTTGTCCTTCTGGAGGAGGGCGCAGGTGATGACATCCGAGCGGGCGAGCAGGGAAAAGGCCTCCTCCCAGTTCCGGCAGCCGGTCAGGCTCTCGCAGGTCAGGCCGTATGTGTTGGCGACGTTGCCGCAGAAGGGAATGAGCTCCTGCACTGCCGCCGTGACGGCTGAGAGGGCGGTCTGCAGGACAAGCTTCTCCTCGTAGGAGAGGGAGTCCTTGCCGTAGCCGTACCAGGGGTTCTTCGTGTAGTCGTCGCCGACCGTCCGCGTGTAGTCGGCGTACTGCCCGAGCAGGGCGGTCACGTCCGCAAGGTACGCCGCCCCCTTGGAGGCGATGTCCGGCACGACGTAAGGAACGTCCGGCGCGGACCTGACCGCGGCAAGGGCGGCGTGCATCTCGTATGCGCTTGCGTCCATCCCCTCCCGCCTTTTGTGCAGCTCGGCGGCGTAGGAGTCCAGCTGCCTCTGGGCGGCGGCCTTTGCCTCAAGCTCCTTGTCTGCCCGGTCGGACAGGCGGTAGCGGTCGGCGCGGAGGGTGCGGCACAGCTCGTCTATGACGGCCTTCTTGCTGGACTTGTGGCTGTGCAGCTCCAGGCAGAAGTCGGACAGGCCCGCGGCCTTGAGCTTGTCGTATACCACGTTGAGGGCGGCGAGCTTCTCCGACACGAAGAGGACTTTTCTTCCATTATATACGCAGTCAGCGATGATGTTCGTGATGGTCTGGCTCTTGCCCGTTCCCGGCGGCCCCTGCAGGACGAAGCTCTTCCCGCTTCGCGCCATCGCGATGGCGTTCAGCTGGCTGGAGTCCGCGTCCACGACCGTGTGCAGCTGGGAGAGCATCTCCTGCGGGTTCATCGCCGTAGCCGAGCTGCTCCACGCTACCGGGGCGGCCATAGGGGCGGCAGTCCCGCTTGCCCCGGCTGACCCGGAGTCCGCCGCAGTTTCCTGTCCCTCGCCGAGCAGGATCCGCACGTTCCCGTTCTGGAGTATCCGGGTGGCGTTGTCCTTCATGTCCCGGTACATGTTCATCTTGAGGAAAGAGAAGATGCCGAGCTTGCACCCGTCCGAGACAGTCCAGCCCAGGGGCTGCACCAGGGCGGCGACCCGGGCCAGGTAGTCAGCAAGGCTTTCCCCGTCGCCGTAGTCCGGCAGACAGACCCCGGCTTCCGCCTGCATGATATAGCTGAGCGTGGGATTGGTCACGATGTCGTCGCCCGTGAGCTTGATGTGCCAGGGGCTTGTTGCCCCCTTGCTCTCCAGCGAGACCGGCACGAGGAGGAGGGGGGCAAGGAAGAAGGGGGAGCCTTCCTTCTGCTCCCGCCAGCGGACGAAGCCGAACGCCAGGTAGCTGACGTTCACGCCCGTCTCGTCGAGCGCGCTGCGGGCTTTCTTGTCTATGACCTTCATCACGGCGAGGGGGTCGCTGACCCTGCCCCAGACAAGGAGCTGGCTTGCCTTCCTGACGAGGACGGAATAGCGCGACAGGTATTCGTCCCTCTCCAGGTAAGGGGCGGCAATTTGGCCGAGCAGGGGGTCGTCCAGGTTTTTCTCTTCCTTTATCTTTGGCCCGACCACCTCGAAGGTCGCGTCCCCGTCGCATTTGCCGAAGAGCAGTGCCGGTTCCGGGCTGACAATCTCCAGCGTGGAGTTCTTGGAGTCCTTGAAGTTGATGAGGTTGTTCCTCTTGCTCGTGTCCAGCAGCAGCTGGGCCCACCTGTCC
>CACYDQ010000085.1 GCA_902773215.1 uncultured Spirochaetaceae bacterium
CGCAATCTTCCGCTTCTTCGTCAAAGCCGCGGAAATCTGGTGCGCCATGGACCGCACGATGTTCCGCAAGCAGGCCCGCTTCGGCTCTGACCACCTGGTCTTCTGGTGGTTCGTATATATAATCCCCTGGGCCTTGCTCTGGCCGGTCAAGCTCCTGGGCAAGCTCCTCGTGTTCAGCAAGATAACCGCCCTGGTCGGAAAGAACTTCCGCGCGGGCATCTCCGGCGGCGGTGCCTACCCGGAGGAGATAGACAAGTTCTTCTGGGCGGTCGGCATCCCGGTCGTGGAAGGCTACGGCCTGACCGAGACTTCCCCCATCGTCGCCGTCCGCCCCATCGCATGCCCGGTCATGCGGACGGTCGGCACCCCCATCCGTGGCCTGCAGGCCCGCGTCGTTGATCCGGACGGGCTCATCCTGCCGCCGGGACAGAAGGGGGTCCTGCAGGTGAAGGGTCCCACGGTGATGCAGGGCTACTACGAGCAGCCGGAGCTGACCGCCAAGGTGATGACGAGCGACGGCTGGTTCGACACGGGCGACCTCGCGGTGCTGACCGTGGACGGCGAGATCCAGCTGCGCGGCCGCAAGAAGGACACGATAGTCCTGATGGGCGGCGAGAACATAGAGCCCCTTCCCATCGAGGAGAAAATCAATATGTCCCGCTACATCTCGTCAAGCGTCGTCCTCGGCACCAACGAGAAGGGGCAGGACCAGCGCTACCTGGTCGCCCTCATCCTGCCCAACCAGGAGGAGCTGGAGGCCTGGGCCAAGGAGAACAACGTCAGCTACGCGAGCTATGCGGAGCTGACGGAAAGCGAGGCCGCCCGCAAGCTGCTTGAGGGGGAGATTTCCTCCGCGGTCAGCGTCAGGAACGGCTTCAAGAGCTTCGAGAAGATAAACAAGTTCGACGTGATAACCAAGCCCTTCGAGGTCGGGGTGGAGCTTTCCGCCAAGCAGGAGATGATGCGCTACCGCATTGCCGAGATTTACGCGGACAAGATTTCCCGCCTGTACAGCGGGAAGTGAGTTTTTATCAATGGAAGACGGCGGTGGCGTTGGGCCAGCGGGTGGAGTGCACGAGATTGAATTCATCCGTGAAATCCCTGCTTTCCGTCGTGTACAGGACCATGCCCCCGTTGGAGACATCTCCCCACGTCTCCATGATATCATCGAGGGAAGTGCTGTATTTGAAGTGGTATGTGTGGCTGAAGTCGCCTGAATACCTTTCCCAGATGCCCGTGTACGTAGATGTCGCGCCGGGGGTCGTCGTGAAGGTGCATGCGAATTTGTTCTCCGAATAGAGCTCGTAGCGGATATAATCCGTGCACCGGACGTTTTGGCGGGTGTACTCGATGGAATATTCCCAAGTCTGCACGAGGGTCGGCCCGCTGCTGCCCCCGGAGCTGCCGCTGCCTCCACCGGAGCTGTCATCGCTGGAATCCGAGCAGGATGTGCCCACGGATAAAACTGAAAGGAAAAGGACGGATACGAACAAGACTTTTGTGATGAACTTCATAAGCCAATTATAATACGGGGGGGATTTTTGTCAATAACAAGCTCCTTCCGCCGCTTGCCTGAGGGAGATGCCCTTAACTTGCCCCTTGTTACTGCCGAAAAAATAGGATATACTGGAGACGGGGTTATTATGGCTGAATCAGAAGTTACGTCGAACATATTTGTTTTATTGAAGGGATTCTCCGCAAAGCAGCGCAGCGCGGTCATAGATTTCAGCGAGTTCGCTGATTACGTGCGCTCCTATGCCCAGCATCACATCAACGAGAACGCTGGTTTGCAGGCCTACCTGGGAAGCACCGACGAGGCGTTGGAGGGGGAGCTCAAGAAGCTGTCCAGCTCCCGGCAGATCGTCATAACGAGCAAATCCCAGGGATCCCAGACGATTTTCGTCATATCTTCCTTTATCGAGCAGTATGCCGACCGCTACAAGGACATAGACGTAAACATCTCGATTCCCTTTCCCAATACGAATGACATCCCCAAGAACGTCCCGACGAACATCGTCACCAAGGTTCAGGGCGGCGAGCAGATAATGAACTTCCTGGACGGAAAGGGGCCCAATGAGCGGGTGCTCTATGCCATGGATTTCGGCAAGGGCATCCCGGACCTGCTGTTCCCCTCGTCCGTGCCCGTGAACATGCTGATAAAGCTTTCCCTCAAGAAGCTGCAGGACCTGCTCCGCAAGGAGGAGTCCCATGACTACTTCCTCAAGAAGCTGACCAACGCAAATCCGGGCAAGGAGCTCACGATAAAGAACTTCTTCAACCACTTCGTCCAGCGGCCGGAAGACGCGATGGACGCGCTCAAGATAAACGGCGACAACTTCTACTCCTGGAGCCAGATGTGCTACTTCATCCGCCAGGACTACAACAAGCTCAAGGACCTGACGACCGAGGACATCAACATCCTTCAGTCGATTTTCATAATCGAGACGACCGCATCCTATTACAAGGCCAAGACCGCCGAGAAGACCGCCAAGGAGGCGGCCTTCAAGGAGTTCGACCAGAAGCTCGCCGCGCCGCCTTACTACTTCAACAAGACCGACATAGAGGGCATGAAGGATTCCCGTGGTAAGCTGCTGCTCGGCGAATATTCGCAGGAGGAGCTGAACGAGCATATCAAGGAGCTGCACACCCCGGGACCCGGCAACAGCCTGCCTACGCTGCTGCTCTTCAAGCTTGATGACGGCTCCGGCTTCTTCATCCTCAAGGAGAAGGTCATGGCGGTCGTCCTGCGCCTGTGCAACGATGCCCGCTCGGTTATCCGCGAAGGGCTCAGCAAGGAATGGTACCTGGCGCTCAAGAGGTTCGAGACCCTGCCCGAGATGAAGGACCAGCTCGCCTTTGAGGGCTGCCTGGAGCGGGAGCTTGCCGCTGCCGACCCCATCCTCTATGCCATCCTCCATGCCCACTTCCTGCCTGTCATCGCCTTTGAGGACAACACGCCGGGCCGCATCACGCTCTACAGGAACGGGGAGCTGGTCTCTTACAGCGAGCTTCTCCTGATAAGCCGGGCGGAAATCTATTCCAACGCCAAGATGAAGCTTCCCTTCTATTACACGATTCCGGGGCTTTCCTGGCTGATTTCCCTGATCAAGAACGCCAAGAACAAGAAGAAGAACAAGAAGAAGGGTTACGAGACCGTCGCCGAGAAGATACTGACCGAGGACAAGGAGAAATCCGAGGCCAAGCTTCAGGCCATGAACGCGAACGACAAGAGCAGCATGCTTTCCCGCGCCAAGGCAATCCGGACCGAGGCGGCGAATGTGGAGAGCGAGATTGTCCCTGCGAC
Organism: uncultured Spirochaetaceae bacterium; assembly: GCA_902773215.1. GTDB lineage: Bacteria > Spirochaetota > Spirochaetia > Treponematales > Treponemataceae > Treponema_D. The sequence continues at coordinate 3,305 of CACYDQ010000085.1, forward strand.
CAGTACCCTGGACAGGGAGCTGGAGGGCTACCTGTCCGAGTGGAACGACCGCTTGGACAAGCAGGCATACGAGAACCTCCGCGAGGACATCAACAGCCTTATCCGCGATTACGTCCGCAAGACCGTGCGCACCTTCAAGAACGACAACGTGTCGCTTGAGCGCATCCAGAGCCTCGCCAAGTCCTTGGAGGAGTCGCCGGCCCTGATGAAGATAAAGAACCACCCGGCCCTGCGCCGCTACATAGAGCTGTACATGGTCAAGCTTCTCAAAAACCTGCCGTCAGCATAGATTTTTTCACGGATGTCCCCCGGTGCGAGGGGGCACTCCGTGCAGGGACATCTCATAAAAACTGATTTCCGCTCCTTTACTATTTGCCCGCAATTATTTATAATAGAAACGATATGAAACCGACTTTGATAAAGGATTTGCTTACCTCCCGGCCGGACGGGCGGGAGGTCACTGTCTGCGGATGGGTGAGGACCAAGAGGGACTCCAAGAACCTTGTGTTCATCCAGGTGAATGACGGGAGCTGCTTCGCTTCCATACAGCTGACCTTCGACCGC
>CACYDQ010000086.1 GCA_902773215.1 uncultured Spirochaetaceae bacterium
CCGGCATCCAGCACGTACATGCCGTACTTGGCGGCGAGGTAGGCAATCGTCCCGCCGCCGCCCTGATCGACCTTGCCGAGCTCCGCCATCTGGTAGCGGACGTTCCTGCCGTCGAGCAGGCCGCGCAGCTTGGCGATGAACTCGGGCATCGCATCGCTCGCACTGTACTTGCCCCTGCTTCCCGTATACTTGTTGAACACGATTCCGCCGCCCAAGAAGGAGGCATTGTCGCGGTCGTAGAGGTCCGCGTTCTGCGGGTCGTATGCGGCGTTCACGTCGCTCGAGAGCATGTAGGAATTGTACAGGCAGCGGCGGACGGACAGCTCCGAGTAAGTTCCGAGCCGGGCGACCAGTTCGGCGACGGCGTTCTCAAAGAAGTGGCTTTCCATGCCGGTCGCGCCGACGGAACCAATCTCTTCCTTGTCCACGCAGAGGCAGCAGGTCGTCCTGGCACCCGCCTTGCTCGCGAACAGGGCGGCAGCGGACGTGTAGGCGCAGGAACGGTCATCCTGACCGTAAGCGAGGATCAGCGAGCGGTCCAGCCCCAGGTCGCGTGCCCTGCCTGCGGGGACGACCTCAAGCTCCGCAGAGCCGAAGTCCGCCTCCTCTATGCCGTACTTGTCCTTCAGGATTTTCAGGACGGCCTTCTTTGCCTTGTCCTTCTCGTCTTTCTCGGCCTTGTCGTCTTTCCTGGCCCCGTCATCCTCTTTCTTCGGAGGAAGCTCGCTGCCCAGGATGAGGTCCAGGCTCTCGCCCGGGACGAAATCCGAGGCAGTCTCCTTCATCTGCTTCTGGGCCAGATGGGGCAGGATGTCGCTTATGACGAACACGGGGTCGGAATCGTCCTCGCCCAGACGGACGTTGACCGTCGTGCCGTCCTTCTTGCAGACCACACCGTGCAGGGCGAGCGGCAGGGTCAGCCACTGGTACTTCTTTATTCCGCCATAATAGTGGGTGTTCAGGTAAACGAGGAAATCTTTCTCGTAGAGGGGGTTCTGCTTGACGTCCAGGCGGGGCGAGTCGATGTGCGCACCCAGAATGTTCAGGCCGTCCTCAATGCTCCCCGTGCCAACGTTGAACAAGGCCACGGCCTTGCCGAACTTGCTTATGTAAACCTTGTCCCCCGCCTTGAGGGACTTGCATTCCCGTATGTCCTTGTATCCGGCAGTCTTGGCGTCTTCTATGATTCTCGCGCAGCATTCGCGCTCGGTCTTGCCGTCATTTAAAAAAGCTTTATAGCCCTCTATCAGTTTTTCGTCCATAGGAAGCCATTATATAGAAGAAAAAAGATTGTTGCAACCAACCGTGTCAGCCACGCCTCACTTCATTCCCTGTATAATCCCGTATATCCGTTCCGCGGTCTTGGCAAGGTCGTACTTTTCCAGCAGGGGGGCGGGGGACGAGACTTTCTCCGAAAGCAGCGCGTCCAGGTCAACGTCAGGTTTGTCCGGGTCAATGTAGTGGGCGGCAGTCCCGTAAATCTCGGGGAGGCTCGTCCGGTCAGAGACGATGACCTGCGTGCCGCACGACAGGGCTTCCAACGGCGGCAGGCCGAAGCCCTCGAAGTAGGAAGGCAGGACGAAGGCCCGGCAACGGGAGAGCAGGGCCTTTACCTCCCCGTCGCTCAGGTAACCGGTCATGATGACGTTGGGGAGGCTTTTCATCTTCTCAAGCTCGGGGGCGACGACGCTCGGCAGGGGCTTCCCCGACACGGCGAATGTCTCGCCGGGATACAGGGCCGCATGGTCCGCAATCCATTTGAGGTTCTTTCTCCGGGAGAGGCTCCCGAGCGTAAAATAAAAAGGCTTGCCGTCCAGCGCGGGCAGGCGGTCAAAGACGGAGTAGTCCGCCTGTATGTCCTTGTAGCCGGTGACCCCGGAGTAGACGACGTGGATTCTGTCCCCGGGGGTATGGTAGCGGTGTATGATTGTCTGCTTCGTATACTCGGAGACCGTAAGGATGACCTTTGCCCGCTTTGCGATTGCCCGGTACATCATTTTGCTGTAGAGGCAGATGAGCTTGTCCCGCCGGGACTTAAAGTCCTCCGGATAGAGGGCGCAGTAGATGTCGTGGATGAACTCTATGCCGGGCGCGAGGAAGGGGCAGGTATTGGAGAAGTCCAGGCTCATCCGCCGATGGGCCAGCACGTAGAGCTGGAAGTCCAGCTGCGTCCAGCGGGGAAAGAAGTGCGCCTCGCTCTTCAAACGGACTATTTTGATGTTCGTAAGTTCTGGTACGTCCTTCGCGTTTGCGGGAACGACCAGCTCCATCATGCCCGGCCGGACGAGCTTATCCAGGTGCTGCACCACCTCGATGGCGAGCCGCTCGATTCCGGTCAGCGTGTGGCACCATGCCTCGCCGTTTATCGCGATGACCTTCATGCCTTTTTCTCCGGCCGTGCCAGTGCGGACAGGGCGGAAATCAGACGCTCGTTGCTCTTCCTGTCGCGGACGAAGAGAGAGAGGCCAGTCCTGTTTCCCGATGTCCCTGCCAGAATCTTATGCCCGTCAAGGAGGCGGGCGGCGAGCAGCCGTACGTCATCCGCCCCGGGGTATGCATCAAGGAAGACGGCAAAGCTGTTGAAAACCTGCCTTTCCGCCCGTACGCCCTTCAGGTCCCCGAGGGCTTTTTCCATCCAGCCGCACTCTTCTGCAAAGGCCTTGTACGCGGCCGCATAGTCCTTCTTGTACTTCCCGGCAATCTGCATGAAGTACTCTTCAGGCGAGGAAAGCCGTCCCTTGCCCTTATATGGCCGTATTAACTGCGGGTCGGAGGCACAGAGGACGCGGACGCGCAGGCCGGGAACGCCGAAGCGTTTCCCCAGGTCAACGAGATGTGGCTGCGGTCCGGCCGAATCCCTTGTCAGACAGGCGAAGTCCGCATAGCTGGCATCGGTGAGGGAAGCCCCTGCGCTTATGATGCCCTCGTCCGAAAGGACAGAGACCTGGCTCTCGTCCGCGCCGAGGAGCTTTGCGGCAAGGATGTCCAGCTCGCCCGAAGCGGACGGCCTCCTCGTGATGCAGTCCGCCAGCCCGTAGCGCAGCTCGGACAGGAGCCGCTCCGGCGGGAAGAAGGGGTTTGAGTCCACGGTGAAGTCCGCAAGGCCGGGAAAGCGCCAGCTGCCGCCCCCTTCCCGCATGATCAAATCGTAACGGTCCCCGGCGGGGCTGAAGCGTTTTTCCGCGACGGACAGGTCCTCTATGTCGTCCACCTCGTACCAGCGGTCGCCCGAAATGACGATCGAGCCGAGCGCGGACGGGTCATTGCCCGCGACGATTTTCAGCACGGTCTCGTAATATTCGTTCCTGCCGTAGGCCGACATATATGACGAAAGGAAGGGGAGGTATACGCTGTTGACAAAGTCCCTGCTGAACTTCCAGATGTTGACGGTCTTGTAGTAGCCTGCCGCATCCTCGTAGCGGAAGTCCTTCTTGCCGACCATGCCGGTGATGTGGCCCGTACCGTCCAGCAGGCAGCATGTCCCGTCCATCCAGCTTTCGAAGGGGGAGAGGACGGCGGCGTTCGCGGCGGGGGAGGCAATCAGCTCCCGCAGCACCGCCCTGTCATAGATGAGGTCGCTCTCAAGGAGCAGGGTATCGTCCTTGCCGAACACGTCCTTCATCAGGTAAAGCGAATAGATGTTGTTCGTCGTGTCGTATATGGGGTTCTCCACATAACCGAAGGAGAGGCCCGTGTCATTTCCGTATGTCTTCCCGATGAAATCCCGGATGACCTCAGCCTTGTAGCCGAGCCCTATCGTAATCTTGGAGATGCCGCATTCGCGGAGGGCCTCCACCGTATGCTCCAGCATGGGCTTTCCGTTTATCTTTATCATGCACTTGGGCATGGCCTGTGTGTACTGGGGTATCCTCGTCCCCATCCCTGCGGCAAGAATAATCGCCTGCATCACGCACCTTCCTTTGAGCTTGCTTCTTTTGAAATCATGAATTCCGCTACCCGCTCACCGGCCTCGCCCTGATGCATCCAGGCCTGGGACTTTGCCCATGCCCTGTTCGCGGCGAGTTCCTGGCTGTCGCTCGCGCCCCGCAGCAGCTCGCCGATACGGGGGAAGTCCCCGCTCTTCAGCTCTATGCCGCACTTCTCCAGCGTGGTGAACTGCCAGAGACGTTTGTCCAGGTCGCCCGCGTCGCACATCCTCGTGTCCATGTCGGCGTTGACGTAGACGACGGGCTTGTCGCAGAGGAACATATAGTCGAATATAATCGACGAGAAGTCCGAGATCATTATGTCCGAGCGCATCAGGCAGGCAAGGTTGTCCTTGTCGTAGTTCCACTCGACGTTCGAAGCCTCCCGGTACTTTCCTTCCAGCCGTTCCAGCAGGGGAAGCTCGGACTTCTTGGACTGGGGGTGCGGCCGGATGATGACGTGGATGCCGCTTCCGACGAGCGGGTCAAGCAGTTTCTCCCCGTAGCGCGAGAGGATGCCGTTCGGCCCCCACGAAGGGGACAGGAGCACGGTATACTCATGCTTCTCAGGGACAGACATCCCCTTCATCCGCTCCGCAAGGACATCGAGGTAGGTGCAGCCGACCGTGACCAGCTCCTTCTCCGCTATGCCCCGCTCTTTCTCAAGCGTCCTAATGTCCTCCATCTGGTAGTCGCCTGTCAGCAGCACGGAGTCGAAGTAGTCCAGCCCGAAGAGCCGGTAAAGCGTCGCGTCCCCGGTACCGTGCCTGATGTGGGCATAGTGGCCCACGTTCTTGCTCCGCTTCCACTGGTACACGTCAAGCCCCGGGGTGGTAGCAAGGACCACGTCCGCCGTCAAAAGGTTCAGGCGGGCAAAGGCCGTGTTCCCGCTCCCGATGTATTCCGGGCGGACGAAGCGGAAGGGGTTGTCTTTTGTGAGCGGGTCGTCCGGGTCGCCGGTCAGGTAGTCCACCGTGACCTGCCTCCGCTCGAACGCCTGGAGGACGGGCAGGAAGATGTTGTAGTACTGCCTGCCCTCGTTGTAGATGACGAACTTCTTCCTGTCCGCCTCCCGCTGCCGCAGGGCCTTGCGCCCCGAAAAGAGGAGCTGCAGCTTCAGCACGGCCGCCCGCAGCAGGAAGAAGAAGGTCGCGACGACGCCGATGAAGACGGAGAAAAGCATGCTGCCCGTGCCGGGGTCAATGTAGAGGGGGGTATAGCTCATTTCGTTCCCTCCTGAATCTCCTGCGTCCAGTTCTCCGGCTTGAAGATGTTGTCCTTGACCCGCCACCATTTGTCGGGGGAAGCCGTAAAGACATAGCGGCTGTCATTCTGCTGGGGCATGAAGATGTGCTCCGTGCAGACGAGCGCGCCCCGCTCCTTGTCGGAGGAATCCACGGCGTTCCCCGTGAAGGGGTTCACCGGATGCCCGATGATGCCCTGCATGGCAAGCGAGGGAACATCGGCATTGGTCATGAAGTCCTCGTTTATCACGAGCCTTCCGTCCGAACCGAAGTCCTTCATCATCAGGAGGGGGTGAAAGTGTCCGGGCTGTATGACGTCGAACTTGCTGTCCCACTCGTAGCCTATCTCGCCCGGCACCGAGCTGTGATCGGCGACGATGATAATCCTCGTGTTGTCGTATGCCCCGTTCTCCTTCAGGTAGTCGAAGTATTCCCCCAGGCGGTGCAGGGCGGCGGCATTGCTCTGGTACTCCTTGTCCCATGCGAACGCGGAGGGGCTTTCCTGCGTCACCTCGCTGACGGGTATATATCCGGGGTATTGCAGAAAAGCCCCGTCGTGCGTCGTGTTGTTGACAAAGTAGGTAAAGCTGTTTTCGGTCGCGGAGTCAAAGTCCGTCAGCCTTTTCAGCAAATCCAGCACGGAGTAGCCCTCAAGGAAGGCGTTCAGATCCTCGTCCGTCGAGTCGGGGTCCCAGTAGTCCCCGCCGTTGTAGAGGGCGGGACGCAGGAAGAGGGGCGAGATGCGGAACACCGAGTACCAGAGCAAGCTGCGTTTGAGCGTCTTGCTCGTCTTGTCCAGTCCCGCGACGTTCTTGTTCTCCTTGTACCACTGGTCAAGGTATACCCCGTCCGTCGAATAGCGGGCGATGTCCGGGTAATCCTTGAAGATACCGAGGTCGGCTATCCAGCTGTAGTTTGCCCATGACGGATCGGTTATCGTCGCGGACCAGCCGTCAATCTGCTCCGTAAAAATGCGCGGCAGAAGCAGGATGGACTCGTTCTGCTTGTCCACGAGCGTTACGTCGCTCCGCTTGTTCTTGGCCTCGGGGGTATACTCGTATCCGCCATAGCAGGGGGAGGCCCCGAGCAGGGTCCAGCCGTTAAAGGACACCGTGTTGCGGTAGAGCGTGAAACCCGAGAACTGCTCGTATAATGCGGGGTATTCGTCAAAGACCGGGACGAGGTATCGGTTCTGCGCCTTGTCCAGGTAGATGACAAGGACGTTCCTGCCTGTCCGGGACAGGTGGAAAATCGGGGCAATCTCCTTTATGTCCGCGTTGTTGTTCCGCGAGACTTCGACGTACTGCGCGTAGCCTTTCCCTATCGTGCGGACGTTGACGAGCGACAGGCAGAGCAGGGCTCCCGCCGTGAAGAGCATCGCGAACAGCACGATTTTCGTCCTGTTCTTCCAGAAGAGGACGGCCACGGCGAGCGCCAGGGGGACTATCACCGCGATGTTCAGCAGGATGAGCGGCAGGGGGGAGTCCACGTTGGCGACCGTCTTGAAGGTCAGGAGCTTGCTCATGATGCCGTAGTTTCCGTGGAAGAGGAACGCATCCGCGAGCGCGGTGATGAAGGCACAGGAGAAGAAAAGTGCGAGCAGGCTCTGAATCTTCTCCTTGTACAAAAAGAAAATCAGGAAGGGCCAGACGACGAAGAGGCCGAACGACTGCGCGAGCGTGTTCCGCACGAAGAAGAAGGGGCTTGCGTAATTGTCTATGCCGCTGAACTCCATCGGCGAGGATGAAATCAGCAGGGTGGGAATCAGGAGACCCGTGATGAGCCAGAGCCCTGCCGCCGCCATCGCGAAGAGGGAGGTTCGTTTTTTGAACGACGCGGTCAGGGCCGGGCATACCACCCGCAGGAGCCAGTCCGCCAGGCGGACAAAGAGGGGGGCCGCATAGACGAGGGCGGCGATGCAGCTGGTCAGCAATGCGCGTTTGACCGA
>CACYDQ010000087.1 GCA_902773215.1 uncultured Spirochaetaceae bacterium
CTGGACTGGACCCCGGTCCTGTCGCACCCTGCCCTGAGCCTGCTCATCGGGGCCGGCACGGACAACGTGGCCAGCATACTGCGGCAGTACGACCTGAAGAAAGCCCATATCTTCTCTGTCCCGGCACAGGAAGCCCACAGCGCGGACTACTTCAAGGCAGTCCGCCAGCTGATTCAGCAGGAGAAAAGCAAGGACGACACGAACACCGCGACGCTGGAGAAATTCGCCCGCCTCTGGCTGTCCAACACCTGCCGGAACATCAGGCAGCTGGACAAGCTGGACGGCATACGGAAATATGCCGGGCTGGGAAGCGGGCTCCCCTTCATCGTGCTGGCGGCAGGGCCAAGCCTGGGCCGCGTTCTGCCCCATCTCTCCCAGCTCAAGGACCGGGCGGTCATCGTCTGCGTGGACACGGCCCTGCACTCCTGCCTGGACGCGGGAGTGGAGCCGGACTTCATCGTGCTGGCCGACCCCCAGTATGCATGCGCAATGCACCTGGAGTTCCTGTCCGCCCCCTCCTCCGTCCTGATTACGGAGGTCGCCGCATGGCCCTCGGTGTTTCGCTTTGAATGCAGGGAAAAGGTGCTTTTCTCTTCAATGTACCCGCCCGGCCAGTACTTTGAGAAGAAGCTCGGATGGAAGGGCCCGCTTGGGGCGGGCGGCAGCGTCGCGACGACGGCATGGGACTTCGCGCGCTTCGTTGGCGCAACAGAAATCTTCATGGCGGGGATGGATCTGGGCTTTCCCGGCAGGCAGACCCACATACGCGGCTCGCAGTTCGAGGAGCGGGAGCACCGCATCTCAAGCAGGCTCAACACGTCCGAGGGCCAGAGCACGGCCGCACTCTTGAGCGCGAACCCGGTGATTCTCAAGGACTACCGGGGAGAAGACATCCTCTCCGACAAGAAGATGTCACTCTTCTCATGGTGGTTCGAGAAAAACTGCGCCCTCGCCGGCGAGCAGGGAGTCAGGACATACAGCCTTACTGACGAAAGCCTTGCCATAAAGGGGATAGAACGGTTCTCCTTGGACGATTTCCTGAAGCGGCAGGAGGCACAGGCGGAGAAAGCGGCCTTCTTTGCAGCGGCGGACAAAGCGGGTTGCGAAGACAGGGCAGGAAGAGACAAAGGACAATTCGACAAGGTTCTTGCCGCATTCACGGGCGACATGGAGCGGATGAAAGATATGGCCACAAAGGGAATATCCCTCTGCGAGAAGGCTATAGCGAACCGGCTCAAAGCCCCGGAGGTCTTTGCCGAGCTGTCCCGGATTGACAATGCGATACTCCGGTCAGAGAGCAAGGAGGCTGCGGCACTCGTGTTCCCCACCGAACGCAAGCTCAAGGAGCTAACGAAGGACCTCCCCGAGGACAAGACGCTGTCCTCCCTCTATTACAGCAGGATAATCTACAGGGAACTGAAGAAAGCCTGCTCCGATTACATGGAATTCTTCTCAAGTTTTTCCGCACTCCCCCGATAATAAAAATAGATTGTGATTGAGGTCCAAACTGATTGATGGGTAAGAGCGTTAATCAGCTTCAACCTTATGCAGTTTCCTTCGGACGTAATTTTGACATCCAGACGTCCGAGGGAGGCTGTATTACCTCTCATTTTAAGAGCCGGGGGAAACTCCGGCTCTTATTTTGTCTACGGCTAGTCTTTCAGCAGTCCGTCCAGTTCCTTACGGAACTCGGCATCCGCGTCTTTCTCGTCCACAGTACGGACAATCTGCCCCTTCCTGAAGAGAATCACTTTGCCGCCGCCTCCGGCAATCCCTAAGTCGGCATGCTTGCCCTCACCGGGGCCGTTGACGACACAACCCATAACAGCAATGACAAGGGGCTTCTGTATCGCATAGAGCTCGCCCTGCCAGCGGTCCACGAACGAGTGCACATCGAATCCCAGCCGTCCGCAGCGGGGACAGCTGACAATCGTCACCCCGCCCCGCCGCAAACCGCACTCCCGGAGAATCTCACGCCCCGCCATGACCTCGTTCTCCGGGCTGGACGACAGGCTGACCCGGATAGTCGCCCCTATTCCTTCTCCCAGCAGGCGGCTGAATGCCAGCGTGGACTTGACGACTCCGGAAATCAAGGGGCCTGCCTCGGTCACGCCGATGTGGAGGGGAATGTCGCTCTGGCTGGCAAAGGCTTCATTCGCCTCTATGGTTTCCTGAACATCGCTGCTCTTCATGCTGACGACGACATCCTTGAACGAAAGCCTGTCAAAGACATCTACTTCCCGTAATGCGGCCTGAGCGAGCGCCTTGGCACGGGAGAGGCTTCCCGCCTCAACAGACTCCGCCAAATCTTTGGGCAGGCTGCCGGAGTTGACCCCGATGCGGATTGCCACTCCCTTGTCGGCACAGGCGGAGACAACGGCCTTGACACGGTCCTCGCTCCCTATGTTTCCGGGGTTTATCCTGATAGCGGAGACATCGCCCTTCAGGCACTCAAGGGCCAGCCTGTAGTCAAAGTGGATGTCCGCTACCAAAGGGACATCCGTCCGGCTGGCTATGGCACAGAGCCCCTTCGCGCTCTCCATGTCCGGCACGGCGAAGCGGATTATGTCGCAACCAAGGGACTTAAGCGAGTTTATCTGCCGCAGGATTGCGTCAAGCTTGTCCGTACCAGAAGCAACATCGGCAATGCCTTCTTTCCACATCGTCTGGATTGTGACCGGGGACGTGCCGCCGACAAAGATTTCCCGTATTCCGTTATGACCGCCAACCCTGACGGTCCGTGTTTCCTTATATATACCCATAGCTATGTAAAACTGCACAAAAAAACCGCCGGGAGCACATGCGCCCGGCGGCAAAGAATCAGAAATTCTTCAAATGAATCAGACAATCATTCCGAAGACCATGCTGAACAGAGCGATGGTTTCGCAAAGACCGACGACCATGATGTAGTTGGTGAAGCCCTTTCCGGTCTCAGCCAAGGCATCAGAACCAGCGGCACCAGCTTTTCCCTGAGCAATAGCAGACATGCACATCGCAAGTCCACAAGCGAGGCCCAGTCCAAGGTAGAAGAGCTGCTGGCCAACATCCACGCCACCGACCTTGCCAATCATTGACTGCATGAGGAGGAAGCCGTAGATGGTCTGCGTCAGCGGGGCACCAGCGAAAACAACGAGGAGGAACGGTGCGGGCTTGTTATTGAGGTAGCACCTCTTCCAAGCACCAATAGCTCCCTGTCCGGCAGTTCCGATTCCAATCGCGCTTCCCATAGCGGCAATGCCCATTACCAATCCTGCACCAAGAAAACCCCAGTTCATAATTACTCCTTATACGCAGTTTCCTGCGATTTTAACTTCCAAATTTCTATTTCAAACAGCCCGCCTTTGGCAAAGCTGTAGAATCAAAAAATAATAGCACCAATCAGATGCCCCGCTCCCACCGCCATGCCAACGGCACGGCAAAAGGAGCTTTCGTTACTTCTCTTTGCGCTCCGCGAACGGACGATACTTCACCCCGCTCCACGTCATTCCAAGGTGCTGGGAGAATTCCAGCGTATTCAAGCGAACGCCATGGACGATAACCGAAAGCAAGTTCAATATCATGTTCAGTCCGTGACCGAACACCAGGAGCACCACTCCGAAAATCACCATAATCAGCTTGCCGAACATCGGACCTGCCATCTGGTTGACGGTCTCGCTGATTGCGGCACCGGCAAGGGCGACGGCCCACAAGCGGATATAGGAGACGATATCGCTGAACTGGTTTACCACGCCCAGCAACACGGAAATGATGTTCTTCACGCTCTCAAGCACGGACTTTCCGACGCTTCCCTCATAATTCGCGAAGATGAAGTTCAGGACAAAGCCCGCGCCCAGCACGCCAATCGATATGAGGGGGAAATTCGAAGGCAACACGAACCTGCCACCGAATATCGGAATCGGAACCCCGGTATCCCCAAGCGGATATTTCGTGCCGTCAACGACCATGTTCATGACGACATAGAACATTCCCCAAATCATAAGAAGCGAACCCAAGTCACCGAAGAACTTGAGGCTCTTGCGGTCGGCGAACATGCACTTCAAGTGCGCGACGGAAAGCTGGATGAGGGCCAGCGAGAAACAGAAAATCTTCTGGTTCGTGTTGGCGATATCCTTTCCGCTCTTGGCTGCCGAGAACGGAGCAAACGAGATGTCCACAAGGGCACTCGGAAGCTTATCGGTAGAAATGCCGAACCATGAGCAGGTCATCACTCCCCACAGCATGGTGCATAATCCGAGTAGCGTCACCAAAACGCCCAAGGAACGACCGCCTTTCTTACTCGTCGCAAGCAAGGCAATCCCGACAATCGCTATCAGCGCACCATAGCAGGCATCGCCGAAAATCATAGCGAAGAAGACGCAGAAGAAGAGCAGGAACCATCCAGAGATGTCAAACTCGTGGTAACCGGGAGTGACATCCAGGAAGTCCATCAGCGGGTAAATAATGCTGACGAGCTTGCTGTTCTTCAGCTTCGTCGGAACGGGATCATCGTCATCAGGATCCGCTGTGGCATATGCCCAAGAGTTCGCCTTGCATGCCGCGACAAAATTCGGAAGCAAGGCAACGGGCACATAGCCAGAAAGCCATGCGAGCCGCGTAGAGGCAATCTCGTCCATGACATCAGCCTTGGACTCCTCGCCCTCCTCGGCAGCAACCTCGCGTCCCATACCGGAACAGACGGTCTCGAACTCTATGTCAGAGGCAAGAACCTTCCTGTACGCGGCAAGGGTTGCCGAATACTTCTTGTCATCGGCAAGCTCACTCTCAATCCTGGAAATCGTCTGCTTCGCCTTAAGGATACTGTCCTTGAAGGCTTCAGTGGACATTTCCGGCATCGGAACGGCATAAGCCTCCGGCGGCATAAGCGCAGGACGCTCAGTGACCTGCTCCTCCGAAAGAAGAAGGAAGCGGACGACCTTGTTAGAAGCGTTGACCCTGATGGTCTTGAGCTCCTTTCCGATTGTCCCGTATTTATCTTCGGGAATCTCGTACATGTAGACGAAAATCCCCTTCTCCGCGAGAGATACGAAATCCGCAGGATTGACATTGCCCCACTTTTCGAGCCTGTCAAGCTCGTTCGTGTTGCGGGCAATCGCCTCAAACAGGGACTTCTTCTCGTCGCTCAAGGAAACAATCTTATTCGCCATCTCAAGAGCGGCGTCATTCGTCAAATCCAGCTGGTTGACAATCTGCTTTTTGGGCAGCTTTATCTCATCCAGAATGGATATGGCCTTATCTGTCGCAGCAGCGGCATCCTTATAGGACGCAAGGAGAGGCCCCTTGCCTTCCATCTCTTCGAGATGGACGACACCTGCCTTCCGCAATGCCTTGACCGACTCTTTCCTTGTCGCATCGAGGACGACGATGGAAACCTTTTTCATCTTTTCAATCATGATTCGGCCTCCTCGCCCTTATTCCTCTCGAGCTTCCTCTTGGATATCTTGCTCCTGACAACCGCAGAGACCTGCTCATCACCCAAGAATATGTTTATCTTCTTGATGTTCGCCTTGGTCTCGGGAATCTTCACCTTCTCAAAAAGGTTGACCCTCTGAGTTGTCACCCTCAGCTCTTTAGAAAGCAACCTCACCTGCTCATCAAGCACTTCTGCCTGAAGATCCAGCTCAAGGGCCTTCTCCATCCTGTCCGCAGCCAAATCCACCCACAGGGGCGTGGAATACAGGTCGTAATCACCACGACCGAAATCCGCCCCTTCATACACGGGTATCTTCACACCGGCAATATTGCCCCAGCCCTTCTTGATGTTGTTCACCGTCACCATTCCGGGCTTGAAAGCTTCTTTCTCGCCGAAAACCGCAATCCACTTCTCAAAGTCGGCCTCAACGGCCTTCTTCTCCGCGCGGACAGCCTTGGCTTTCTCATCTATCGTGCGAATCTCTGACTGCAGCTGTTGCTTCTTGAGCGTAAGAGTCGGAAGATAGCGGTTATACATCTTAAGCGCATCTTTCTGAGTCTTAAGCTCATTTTTCGTCAGCTTTATCTTAGGCATTCACAACCCCTGATACTACGCTAGTTCTTCGGCCAGAACTCTTCTATGAGATCCGTCTTGAGTCCCGTCTCTTTCTTGTCGAAGCACTGGGCAAGGATTTTCCATCCGTTGTCAAGAGCATCCTCGAGGGGAACGTTGACGCTGAGGTCCATCATCTTGGCCTCGAACAGCTCTCCGTACTTCAGGAGTTTCTCATCCCAGGCACTCATCGTAAAGCCCATGCTCTTCTTTTCCAAGGTGTCCTTGTAAGAAGCGTACAGACGAATCATTCCATCCATAAGGGCACGGTGATCCCTGCGGGTCTTGCCGTTGACGTTCTGCTTAAGGCGGGAAAGGGAACCGAACGGCTCAATGTGCCCGCCCTTCAGGTAGAACTGTCCCTCGGTGATGTATCCCGTGTTATCAGGAACCGGATGGGTAACGTCATCACCAGGCATCGTCGTAACCGCGAGAACCGTGATGGATCCCTGATCGGAGAAGTCA
>CACYDQ010000088.1 GCA_902773215.1 uncultured Spirochaetaceae bacterium
CATCTTGCCCGCAAGCTTGGTTCCGATTATCGTGACGACTGACGACAGCGCGTCGGACAGGTTGTTCACGGCATCCAGCGTTATCGCAATGGAATTGGACAGGAGTCCCACGACGGCCTTGAATGCCGACAGCAGTACGTTGACGATGACACCGATGATGCTGATCCTGATTATCGCTTGTTCCCTCTGTATCTGTCTGTCGAGCTTGTTGTCCTGCATGGTGGTGTTTCTTTTATGAAATATGTCCTGAAGCATACCGCCGTAACGCGGCATACCTCAGGACTTGAAAAGGTCAGCTGTTAGTTGTCAGCCTTGATTGCGTTCGCGGCGGTGCGGCCGGACACGAAGATTTCGACGATGGCGTTTCCGCCCAGGCGGTTGCCTCCGTGAATTCCTCCGGTCACCTCTCCGGCGGCGTACAGGCCCTTGACGATGTTGCCGCTCGCGTCAAGCACGTGGCGGTTGATGTCAACGGCGAGGCCTCCCATCGTGTGGTGGGTGGAAGGAGCCATGACACGTATCTTGAGCTTCACGCCGTCAAGCGTGTAGGAGCTCACGTCAAAGGATCCGTCGGCATTCCTGTTCGCGTTTCCGATGAGGGCAGTCCAGCCGGTCTTGGGGATGGCGAGCGTGTCCTCCGTGCCGGTCATGAGGGCATGGTCGTATTCCTCTATCTCCTTGCGGACGGTAGCGGCGTCGAGCGAGAGGCCCAGCTGCTTGAAGAGCTCTCCCAGCTGATCGACCGTGCGGGTGTACTGCCTCCAGTCCACGTCCGCCTCCCAGGTCTCCGGGGTCTTGGGCGTTCCGTAGGGGTAGGGGCCGGGGATGGCCTGGTTGCTGTTCGCAATCTCAAGGAACACTCCCATCGTACCCCCGTGCTCTATTCCGTTGGCAAGCTCTGCCAGGGAAAGCACGTCGCGCTCGCTCGTCTCGTTGACGAACCTCTTGCCCGTCGTCGGGTTGATGTAGATGGCGTAGTTCCCGCCTCCGAAGGCGAGCTGCCCGTTGTCAATCCATGAGATCGGCATGAGCTGGGTGAAGTCAAGCCCCGTCGTGGCGGCTCCGGCCTTCTCTCCCATCGTGATTCCGTCTCCCTGCAGCGAGGAGCGGTTGGTCGTCTGGGTGTTGTTCGTGATCGCGCCGTCCTTCCAGTAGTCGTTTGTCTTGAGGACTTTCGCGATGTTGGCGGCATAGCCTCCGGTCGCGAGGACGACCCCCTTCCTTGCGTGGGCGGTCACCTTGGTCCCGTCGTACATCACGGCATTCACGCCGGTGACGCGTCCGTTCTCAAGGATAAGCTCCTTCGCGTCCGTGCGGAGCATTATCTTGTTGCTCTTCGCCGTCGGGCTGGTCTCAAGGAGCGTGCGGCGCGGGGGCACGAAGTAGGATCCCCACTGGGCCACCTCGTTCTTGCCGTCGCCGTCAGCGTCAAAGTTCGCTCCGATGAACTGGTTCTCGCGGTGCCAGAGAGCCCCGATCAGCGTGGGCTGCTGGTCTTCCACGAAGGTCGCACCCTGGGACTCCAGCCAGGGCTTCAGGTCCTGTCCGTCCACGATGAACTGGCGCACCAGCTCGTAGTTTCCGTAGATCCACTTGCTGTAGTCCTGGTTGGGGCGGAGCCCGCCGTAGTAGGTCTGGAAGATGTGCAGGTTGAGCGTTGAGAAGAGGGTCAGCTGGGACTCATTGATTCCCTTGTCCAGCTTGGGCTGGGCCCAGGCAAGGTAGTCCTTTATCTCCTTCTTGAGCTCGCGCAGGGTCGGCAGGTACTCGGCATGGACGCCGTGCTTGGAGAGCTCCGCCGTGTCGCCCGCGACGAACCAGTCCTGTGCGTTGGAACCGTCGAAGGGCTTCTCGTTCCAAGCGAGGATTTCCTTGAGAATCGTGATGTTGCCGTTGGCGGACTTGACCTTGTTGTAGGTCTTGCCGTCAAAGGGATACACGCCCGTCGTCGCGTCGGGGTTGTCCTTCTCCCAGCAGAGGTAGGGCATGACGGACTGGAACTGTCCGCCGGAGACAATCGTGTTTCCGCCGATCTCTGCGTTCTTCTCGATGACGAGAACCGTGTCGCCGTTCTGGGCGGCCTGGGCTGCCGCGGCGATTCCCGCGCCTCCCGCACCGACGACGACGACATCATAGGTCTCCTCAATCGGGGCCTGCGCCTCGTGCCGGACCGTGTTCTTCTTGAAATCTTCCATGCTGGAGACCTCAGCCTGCCGCGCCGCGTCGTTCAGGGCATTCTTCACCGCAATCGATGTGAATGTCGCGCCGGACACCACGTCGATTCCGGAACCGTTTGCGGCAATCGCGTCCTTGAACATGATCGGATAGGCGGGGTCGCCTACGTGAGCGG
>CACYDQ010000089.1 GCA_902773215.1 uncultured Spirochaetaceae bacterium
CCTTGTCGAAGGTCTGTATCTCCTTGAGCGACTGCAGGACGGTGGTGTCCGGAGCGAGCACCAGGGCATTGTGGCAGAATCGCCCGTCGTGGGGGTATTTGTGGGCGAGCAGGAACTCGTAGAAGATGCACATGGCCATGAGGATTGTCTTGCCCGTTCCCATCGTAAGCGCGAATATGTAGTTTGCGTAGTCCTGCCGCAGGTCGGACAGCTGCCTGAAGAAGGCTGTGAGCGTGTCGCGGTTCGTGACATCAAGCTCGCTGAACAGGGTGTTTCCCCGTCCGTAATAGTGGCTGTTGTCAAATGTGAACGGAACGGATGCGTTTTCGTTCGCGCCCTCCGTCATGCGGTTCTTCTGCCAGTCCGCGAACAGGTCGGCAAGGCGGGGATTGCCCAGATATTCCTTCAGGAACACGTACATTTCGAATGCCTGGTACTGGGGCAGGCGCAGGAAGCTGTTCGGATTGTCCTTGCTTGGTTCCGCGTTCGTCAGAATCGTCCGCGTCAGGTTGGTGTATGCCCTTCTGATTTCCTTCTTGTTTTCTGCATAGAACTGCCAGATGATGCGGTAGAAGGGGAAGTCTATTGCCGCCTGTTTTGCCATCTTACGCCTCCACGCTGCCTTCCCAGCTTTCGCTGATGAGGTCCGTTATCTTCACGTGAATGGTTCCCGCCCCTTGGGGTATTGCGTATTCGCCTTTGACCAGCTCGTTCTTCTCCGGCACGTCGGTGAGCGTGGGGCAGAATGTCACGCCGTCATAGTTCCAGTCGACGAAGACGCTTTCGGCAAGCTCCTTCCAGTCGGACACATCGGTCTTCTCGAAGCTGAGCTTCTGCAGCAGGTTCATCGGATAGAAGCTCTGTATGACGAGTCTGCCGCCTTGGACGACAAGCTTCGCGTCGCTGTCGCGCTTGAAGCGCAAATCCTTCTTGTCGCGGAGCAGGTCGATGATTTGCAGGTCAACCTTGAAGCCCATCTTGCCGACTTCCTCCTCGAACTGCGCCTTGAGGTTGGGGTCGTGACCCATGCAGACGAAGGTAATGTGCTCCACGGGCTTGGCAGGGGTCTCCTTCTGCTTTTCCTGCCATTCGGAGATGTCGATGTTGGAAAGCAGCTTGGCGAACTCGCTTGCGGTCGCAATGCGGTTGATGCCGAGGATGCACACCTTGCGCTCGTCCAGCAGCGCGTCGTATACGTTGTTGTCCGCAAGCTGCTCCATGCCCATCGCCTCGCAAATGAGCCGCTTTGCTTCCAGCTCGTTACGGAAGAACTCGTAGTCGTTCACGTTATATACGTCGAATCCGGTATAAAAGGCATTTTCTTGGGGCAGCTGCCCGCCCAGTTCCTCCGCAACTTTGAGGAGGCGCTTGGTCGTTGTCTGCACCGCACCCAGATTGATGTCCGCACCAATGAAGCGTCTTCCCAGCTTCATCGCGACGGCCTGCGTCGTCCCGCTCCCCATGAAGCAGTCAAACACGAGATCTCCGGGATTAGAGGAAGCCTTGATGATGCGTTCGAGCAGGGCCTCCGGCTTTTGGGTGGGGTAGCCAACTAATTCATCTCTATAGGAGGAAACATTTGACATATCTATCCACCAATCCTCTGGGATTTTTCCTTTATCAAATATTTCTCTTAATGTAGCTTCATCTTCAGACTTTACTCCATGTAAGCCACGCTCTTTCGTAAATGTAGCTTTGTAGGGGAGTCTGATTGAATCTCCATTAATTTCTGTCTTATCACTTTTCCCATAGAAAAAAATATTATCGTGCTTTCTTGGAAAATGTGATTTTACTGGGCTAGGACCAGTGTAGCACCATATCACTTCATTCACGAAATTACTAAACCCAAACACCTCATCCATAATATTCCGTAGGTAATGGCTCTTATGCCAGTCGCAATGCAGATAGATACTCCCGTTATCCGCGAGGAGTTCCCTGCACAAAATGAGGCGTTCATACATGAACTGCAAGTATTCATCGTTTGTCCAGATGTCGCCGTACTGCTTCTCTTCAAAGCTCGTGCTGTCGGTCGTTGCGGACTTTCCCCGCAGTTCAATCTTCTTCTTGTAGTCCGCCTTGCTGTCAAAAGGCGGGTCAATGTAAATTAAATTTACCTTGCCCCGGTAGTCCTTGAGCAGGTGGCTCATCACCTGCAAATTGTCGCCCCAGTATATCTTGTTCCGCCAGCCGTCCGTGTCGTCGCCGTAGCTTTCCTTGAGCTGGGCGGGGTAGTATGCTGTTCCCGTGAACGGCCGTTTTCCCGTCCATCGCAGCTCCGGGTAGCCGCGGATAGGCTCGTAGTTGAATTCAAAGTTCTCCTTGCCGTCATCTTTGTTGCTCATAACGCTTCCTTTTTATGTTTGTACAGGCCACGCTCTTGGACAAAGTTCCCCCGGCCTTTCCGCATACGGCATGGAAGGCTTTTGCGCCAGCTTGTGGCGCGGAGAAGATAGTGGCTCGTGAAGTTTTATTGGGGTAAACTGTCTTTTTTATGCAGAAAATCGGTTTATCCCACCTCTTCTATATAATCGAACGGTTAAACCGATTTATTAGAAGTTTTAGTCGGTTATTTTGAGCGTATGAATGACTACGGTTCAGACTTCGTTGAGAATCTAATCTATTATAGAACACAGAAGAATATGTCACAGCTGGAGCTTTCTGGAATCTGTGAATGTGCTAAAAGTACCATTGGAGGAATTGAGGCAAAAAAAAACTTTCCCTCATTCGAGCTGATTCTGAAAATCGCCTATGCCCTGGAAATCCACCCTGCCGACCTCTTCCTGCGAGGTGCGAGCAAGCAGCGAGAGGAAGTCCGC
Organism: uncultured Spirochaetaceae bacterium; assembly: GCA_902773215.1. GTDB lineage: Bacteria > Spirochaetota > Spirochaetia > Treponematales > Treponemataceae > Treponema_D. Next base: position 2,817 of record CACYDQ010000089.1, read on the forward strand.
TCTTTCTTTGAGAAAGACATCATGTCCCTGGTGGAGACCCGATTCCCCCGGTAAGGGGACTAAAAAGCCCCATCAAACCAGTTCTCTATCCTCAACGGAAAACAGTCACAAATTGAAATAAAGTCTTTTACATTTCTTGTTACAAGTATTAATCCCTTTGACAATGCGATGGAGGCTATCTGACTGTCACCAAAAGGAATCGGTCTGCCAACAGATTCAAGCTGCGCGAGGATTTTTGCATTTACCAGTGCGGCATCAAAATCGTATGCCAAAAAAGGATAGAAGGGAACGACAGCCTCGTTAAGATACGACATTAACCGTTTCTTTCTTTTTCCATCTGGCATAATCAATATTCCATGCATCATCTCAAAATAGGAAACTGTGGATATGGCAGAAAAATCAGAGTTTTCTTTAAGAAGCTGGATAACATTCCTGTTCGGTTCAGGTTTTGAAGGCTCTGAAATGATGTTGGAGTCAAGAAGATATTTTAGCACTACCAAATCTCCTTTGCCTTGTACAACTCTTTGTTGCCACATACGTCAAACGCATGCTCCATGAATGAGGCATCATCAGGGTTTGCAAACAAGTCCTCAGATTCAGCCCTCCAATGAGCGAGGGCTTGCTCGAAAGCATAGTTTCGCCCTTCAGCTTCCTGTGCTTTGTATCTGAGTTTCATGCTTATAACGATATTGTTCAGCTCGGAAATACACTCCTCCGGCAGTTCCTTGATTTCCTCAACAAGCGCCTCGTAGCTCATGGCGACCTCCTGATTCCATTATAGCACATCTCCGGGAAGCCGGCTAGGGGAATCCTTCGTGCGCCCCTCACACGTTCTTCCCGCAGTAGAACTTGAAGTCGCAGTTCTTGCATTGCGCTGCCGGACATTTTTCCCTGGGGGCAAAATCCTTCTTCTCTATGCGGTGCACCACGTCCGTCACGTCCCTGATTGTCTTTTCCACCGAGCTGTCCTCGTACTTGTAGGAGATGAAGGGGCTCTCGTCCGTCGTCCTCGTGTAAAAGAGGTTCAGGCGGCTTATCTCCTTTCCTGTCCGCTCGTGGATAATCTTCGCGTAAATCTTCAGCTGCCTCCTGTACTGGCCCAACC
>CACYDQ010000090.1 GCA_902773215.1 uncultured Spirochaetaceae bacterium
ACTGCCTGTGCGCTCATAATGCCTTTCTCACTCCTTGCAAGCCTGTCTATCAAATCCTGCTTCTCGGGATTGTCCGCTTCCTGTATGAATTTACCCCATTTAACCGCGCTTGACAAGCTGTCGATGTCCGTCCAATCATCGACCGGGGGCAACTTGGGTAGCTCCATGAAGATGACGTTCAGGATTCCTGACAGCGTGGAGCTGTCCCTGCTGTCAGTCATCGTGTAGTGGTGCAATGGTTCCTTGTTCCCGCTGTCATAGGTGAAGTTGAGCACGGAAATCTGGTAGACCTTGGGAAGCATCTTCCATTTGTCTCCGGTTACGGACGCGGAGCTGAGGAGGCGTGCCACATAATATTCTACGCGTTTGTCATAGTCGAGATTCCTGTTGTATCCCTGCATTTCAATCTGGGCTTTCGTTCCGTCTCCGAACTGACACTTGATGTCATAGTGGATTTTCTTCTGCCCCTTGTATTGGGAAGCTTCCTCGTTTTCTCGGACGATTACGTCGGTCACGGGCTCTCCTATCATCGCGGAGAGGAATGACTTGAGCGCGATGTGAGAGTCCTCGCAGTCCTTGGTGAACATGCCCTTGAAGTTCGCGTCGAGCCTCGGGTTCGGCAGGCAGGGGCGTTTCTGGCCCCCGGACATTGCTGCTTGGTCAGGGTGGGGCCGGGCAGAGAGCCCCGGGATCTTCTTTTCTTCCATAAACAATTCTCCTTCAGGATGTTTCCAGCGGGACGGAGCGGGGGAGCCGGCCCCCGCCAAGACATCCGCTGCCTCTGAATTCATCTGCGGAGGAGTGTATGTTTTTGCAATTTCGCCGGGAAAAATCTTCTGGAATTTGTTGAAAAACAGATTTTATGCTTCCGTATGATGTTGTGAAACATACGGACGGCTCAAAACTGCGTGAGAATGCGGATGTGGACGAGCTTGTCCGTGACATACGGCACCTTTCCTCTGATGACCTGAATCTCGCCCGGTCGGTAGTCCATCGCCTGACGGTCCCGGCCGGCGGAGGCCCGTGTTTACCACAAGCCAACCTGTTTCTCTTGTTCTCCTGTTACATTTTCCGAAAAATCAGGCTGATCCGGCTATTTCCTTGTATAAATTGTTTTTATCGTGATATGACAGCTCCACCGACCGTGGTCTGCCCGTTTTGGTCGTGCCATCGTGGTGCACAGCTGTCCAAAAGCCCGTGCAGTCTTGCGTTACTCAAGCATTTGGTCGCGTGAAGCTTAAGCGTTTGGTCATTGAATCAATGAGAGTTGTAGCCATAAAATTCAAATAATAGCCAAGTTTCTTGCCGTTGCTGTATTTGTCGAATTCCACATTCGTGGGGCACGCGGCCTGTCGACGGGGAAACTGGCTACGGGTGGGCAGCCAGCTTCTCTATGTCCGCGATGGGGAGTCCGGTTATCTCGGCGATGTCGGCAATCCGGTAGTTCCGCGCCAGCATGTTCCGGGCATCTTCCATTTGTCCCCGGCAACGGACGCGGAGCTGAGGAGGCGTGCCACGTAATATTCTGCGCATTTGTCATAGTCGAGGTTCCTGTTGTATCCCTGCATGCCGTTCGCGTCAAGACTCGGGTTCGGCAGGCCATGGCGCTTTTGGCTCTCAGGCGTTGCCTGCAGGAATGATGGAAAAAATGCTTGACAAAAATCATTTCCGGCTCTATATTTAAAAGTAAACTGGGAGTGTTCCGGTTTCGACAGGTAAGAGTAATCTTATGTTGCAGGTGAGGTTGCGTTTGACCTCTGATCAGACGGAAACAATAACTGACGAGTCTTTCGAAGATGAGCAGTTTGCTCTCGCTGCGTAAGTAGCGAAAACACGGAGCCCTTTCTGCGCTGTTCCTAGCGGGGAGACGCTCTGTAGATAACAGGGACTTTCCTTGCATCTTGTCCGGGTCTTGCAAGGGAGATTTACCGGAATACGGAGACGATGCCTTTGAAGCCGCGACCGTTTCCCGACAATCACCTCGCTTCAATAAACCTGTAGAGGCATCTGGTTAACTTATTTGGACGGGAGTTCGACCCTCCCCACTTCCAACAAAAAGCCCCGCC
>CACYDQ010000091.1 GCA_902773215.1 uncultured Spirochaetaceae bacterium
ATGCTCATCAGGCAGAACTTGTCCGCCATATCAATGTCATCCACGTCGCTGTTCTTTATGCCCGTCAGGTCCGCAATGTAGTTCGCAACCTTCTTGGGATTGTAGCCGTCAATCCAGCCCAGCTGCACGAAGAGGCGGGTCTGGCCGGGATTCCCGGCACGCTCACCGCGCTCACCCTTGCGGCCTTTGTCCTGTGGGGCCGCGCTTGCAATCTTGCCGTAGCGTTTCGCGCTGAGCGTACTGCCGTAAGTCGCTGACAGGAGGGATGCGAGAACTTCCTGCGGGTCCTGGCCGGCGCACAGTTCTTCCGCCATCTTGTCGAATATCGGGTCTCCTTTCCTGAGCGTGTTCTCCGGTGCGGCATTCTCGGAAGCCTCGGGGGTATCTCCTGAAATCTCACCAGGATTCTGTCCGACAATCTCCCCGTTCTCGTCCATGCTGATGTTCAGCCCGAGCTTCTCGCGGACTTCCTTAAAGAGCCTCTTGCGCTTGGCCTCGACGACTTCCTCAACGGAAGGAATCTTGCCTTCAAGCATCTCGCCCTTCGCGCTCTTCTTGATGGCGGCCTTCAGGTACTGAATCTTTCTCCTGGACTCTTCCGGGCGGACAAAGGTGACAGCCATACCGGCAGCTCCGGCACGGCCCGTGCGGCCAATGCGGTGCACGTAGGTCGGTCCGTCGAACGGCAGGTCGTAGTTGACGACATGAGTCAGCCCGCTTATGTCTATTCCACGGGCGGCAACGTCGGTTGCCACGAGTATGCGGGTTTTCTTTATGCGGAAGCGGGCAAGAATTTTCTCGCGCTGCCCCTGGGGTATGTCCCCGTGCAGGGCCGCTACCTCGTACCCGCGCTCATCCAGCGTCTTGCACACCATGTCCGCGTCGGACTTGCGCTGTACGAATACAAGGCCGTAGAAGTCAGGCGCGATGTCAATCAGGCGGACAAGCGCTTCTATCTTCTCGCTCTCGCGGAGGACCCAATAGCGCTGGTCAATCAGCAGGGGCTCTTCGTCATGTCCCTCTTCCTCGACAATCTCGTAATCGCCCATGAACTTTTCTGCGATTTTGAGAATCGGCTTGGGAACGGTCGCGCTGAAAAGCAGGACGCGGCACTCGGGATTGGCTTCCGCGAAGATGTTCTCTATGTCATCGACGAAGCCCATGTCCAGCATCTCGTCACCTTCGTCAAGGATGAAGTACTGGATGCGGTCAATCTGCAGGACACCCCTGTCCATCAGGTCCTGCACGCGGCCCGGCGTTCCGACGACGATTTCCACGCCCTTACGGAGCGCACGTATCTGCTCGCCCATGGAGGCACCGCCGTAGACAACTGCCGTCCGGGGGTATTTTCCCGGCGTGAACGAAGCCATCTCCGTGCAGGTCTGCATGGCAAGCTCGCGGGTCGGCTCAAGGATTATCGCCTGCACGTGGTCGCTGCCGCTCCTGAGCTGCTGTACGATAGGAAGGCCGAACGCGGCCGTCTTTCCCGTCCCCGTCCTTGCGCGGGCAATGACGTTCGCGTCTCCGTTCAGAAGACGGGGTATCGCCAGTACCTGGATGGGGGAGGGGGTGACGAAGCCCTTGCGCCGTATGGCCTCAAGGGTCATCTCATCCAGCCCCAGGTCGGCAAAGGAAATGCCGTCTTCACCCTCTTCAGGTTCACCGGCTTCGTCCATTACGTCAGTGTCCTGCTGTTCCGGATTTTCGTCCTGACTTGATTCTGTCGTGGAGTTTTCCATTGCATTGCTTGCTTCCATCGTGACGGGAGCCGTCTCCGATGCCACGGTGGCCGTCGTCTCTGCCCCTGCGGACAGCACGGCCCCTTCCGCTGAATTTTCAGCGTTGAGAGAAATGTCTTCCATTATGTTTCCCCTGCGTGCTCTGCACGCCCACATGAAAGCCTAGGTACCGCATAACGAAAAAACTAACGAAGTGTTAAAAAGATTTTCCCCTATACCCTTGCGGTAACGGACTCGCATGTTGAATTATGATTTACGTGCATACTTTAACGTTTTTTGCATTTTGTTGCAAGGGTTTGCAGGGAAAGCGGCACTTATTTTTTGTTTTTTTCCAACGAAGTTTCAAATCGATGTCCACGTCCGCGCCGCAGGCTTACGGCGAGGGCGGCGTGCCAACGTAGACCTTGATGTTGCTGGTGGGGTCGCCCTCGGGGTGGTCGGCGTCTCCCTCGATGAAGTTCGGGTTGCCGCTGGTCTCATTTTTGAGGGCCGTTATCATGGCCTGCCGTATCGTCTCGCCCAGGACGTATATGTTAATCGGGTTGCTTTCGCCCGGTTTTTTGCCGGCTGAATCGCCGCATTTGAACATTTCCTGAAAGGAGGAACCAGCATAGCTTTTCTTTATGACAACGTTGCCGGTCAGGCTTCCGCAGCTTGCGAAACATCCCTGTACGTTTGCGCCGGCAGGAATTACCGGGGCGTTAGCCAGGCTTGTGCAGTTGCTGAAGCAATGATACATGTTCGTCACGCTGTCGGGTATGGTTACGCTTGTCAGGCTGGTGCAGGAGAGGAAGCACATGTGCATGTTCGTCACGCTGTCAGGTATCTCCGGGGCACTTACCAGGCTCGTGCATTTGTAGAAGCACGTAGTCAGGTCGGTCACACCGGCGGGTATGACGGCGCTAGTCAGGCTCGTGCATTCTTCGAAGCAGCTATACAGGCTCGTCACTCCGGCGGGTATCTCCGGGGCGCTGGTCAGGCTGGTGCAGCCGGAGAAGCATTTTTCCAAGTCCGTCACACCGGCGGGTAAGGTGGCGCTGGTCAGGCTGGTGCAGCCTTTGAAGCACTCCTTCAGGCTCGTCACGCTGGCAGATATGACCGGGCCGCTTATCAGGCTGGTGCAGCTGGAGAAGCACGCCTCTAAGTCCGTCACGCTGGCAGGTATCTCCGGGACGCTTGTCAGGCTGGTACATCTGCTGAAGCACCACTTCATGTTTGTCACGCTGTCGGGTATCTCCGGGGCGCTGGTCAGGCTGGTGCAGCCGCCGAAGCACTCCTCCATGTTCGTCACGCTGGAGGGGATGGTGGCACTGGTCAGGCTGGTGCAGCCGTAGAAGCACAGCTTCATGTTCGTTACGCTGTCGGGTATCTCCGGGGCGCTTGCCAGGCTGGTGCACGCTCTGAAGCACCCATTCATGTTCGTCACGCCGGCGGGTATCTCCGGGGCGCTTGCCAGACTTTCGCAGCCGTAGAAGCAATAATACAAGTCCGTCGCGTCGGAAGGCAGCCGGGGAGCCTGTACCAGCGTAGAGCATTCATAAAAGGCGGATGTCATGTCAAGACCGTCCGGCAGCTGCGTCTCCGACAGGTCAACGTAGACGGCGTTCCATGAGTAGGAATGCCTTCCCAGTGCGCTCTTGATGGCATCAAGACCATCGCTGTCTACGCCATTCATGGGGGGCAGCTTGTACGGGGAGGCCAGGGTGCCCGAGCCCGTGATGCCCAGGGCCGTAATATAGGAAGACGGGTTTGACAGGACGCCGTCCAAATCTGCCGGAGTCAGGACCATCTTCATGCGTACCGATTCGGTCGCGTTGGCGGGCGGGAGCACAGCTCCGTCCAGCACGGGCTTGCACTCAATCATATACGGGGCACCCGATGTGGAAGGATTCCCGTTGCATATCTTGCGGGCAGTGTTATTGCGGATTTTGTCGTCGCCGCTCGAAGGCGGCGTGGTAAAGGAGGCCGCGGTGTGGAACTTCCAGGCGAACTTCGTCCCGGTGGGGAAGGAGTCCGCGGCATCCACGGGCACTGCTTCCAGCTTGAAGGTCTTTTCCGTATCGTTGACGGCGGTAGCTCCGATGAGGTATGTCGTGGTGGCGGACTCCCCGGTGCCGGACGTTTCGCTTGCAATGCCGTCTGGCGGAGTCACCACAATCTTAAACTCCGGGACGGTCAGGCGGAAGGCCTTTACGGTCTGATCCGGGGCAAGCCTGTCCTCCGCTGCGTTGGGACAGCTTGCGCAGCAGCCCAGAATCATACTCTTGGGCGAGGCCGGCGTACCGGGACTTGCGGCTGTCATGCCGAGCGCCGACGGGAGCAGCGTGCAGCTGTCGTCCGTCGCCCCGGTAATGCTGCTGCCGCCGCATGTCCACTGGAAGGTCGTATCCGGCGGGAAGCTTTCGCCCGCAGGCAGCGTCGCCGTCAGGGTAAAGCCGTCCGTCAGGCTGGTGAGCGCGTACGTGTTTGATGCAGCGGTGCTGTTCGCTGCGTTATAGCTGTCCGGCGGCGCAATCGATATCGTGAACTCCGGCATTGTGTACAGCACGAATGCGTCCGCGCTGCCGGATCCGTCCACGGCTACCAGCGCATGGGGATTATGCGCGGTGCAGCTGACGGATATCTGGTTTGCGGCCGCAGACGTGTGCCCGATGTCCGCCTCCGCGATGCCCGAGCCGGAAAAGGATGCGACCCCGTCGATTCCGACAGCGGTGTCCGCCGGGCTGTATGTGTTCGGTACGGAGCCTGACCATACGCTGACTGACCAGCTGAATGTGGTTCCTGCCGGGAACTCCACACCGGATGCCGTCGGGTCTGGCGTGAGCGTGAACAGGTCGGTGGTGTTCACCAGGGCGTACCTGGGGGTGAGCGGGTCGCTGGTGTCGCTCTTGGAAGCCTTGTAACTTGAAGGCGGGGTTATCAGCACCGAGAAGGCGGGGATGGTGTACAGGAGGTATACGCTCTGCGTTCTGGCTGGCGCGGTCACGTCCTCCTCCGCGCGGTCGTTTTTCGCGGTGCAGCGGACTGTTATAGCCGTCGGGGCCGCCTGTGTGCCCATGATGCTTTCGTCCAGTCCCATGTCTGAGGGACTGACGACACAGTCCTCGCCGACGGCGGTCGTCCTGGTTATCAGGCTGCCGCCCGCGGCCTGGATTTCCCAGTGGAAGCTCGTGCCGCCGGGGAAGCTGCCCTCTGTGGCAGCCGGTGTCAGAGTGAAGCCGTCTGCCAGGTCGGTCAGTGCCCATGCCGAGGCTGTTCCGACCGATCCGTCCATGCTTGCCGGGGCCGCCATGTCAAAGCTGAACGCGGGTATGGTTGCGTCAAGCCCCACGGTGACGGAGGCGGACGCGCTTGCGGTCTTGAACTCTCCCGCTGCATCGGTGTAGGAGACGGTCACCGTATAGGTCTTGGTAATGTCGTCGCTTGGTGCGATGCCGGGTGCGGTGCCGCCGGTAACCTCATTGGCGGTGCGGGTCAGCGTTGCCCCGGTGCCCAGCTGGTTTCCGGACTCGTCCGTCCACACGTAGCTTACGCCTTCGGGCGCGTTCTCGAAGCCTTCCACGCTGAGGGTGCTGGACACCGTGTCCGCAGTCTCAGGCTTGTACAGAAGTCCGGCGGGTGTTGCAAGTACATGGATGCCCTGGGGCAGGGTCCAGAACTGGCGGGCCAGGGAGACCGAAACCTGCATGCTGCCGCCGCGTACGACCTGCTGCCTGCTGCCCGTGTACAGGAGGCTTCCGTCGGCCCTGTACACGGAGAGTGAGACGGTAATGCCGGTTCCGCTCGGTATCCTGGGGATTGTGAACGTGACGCTGCCGCTTGCGTCCGCGCTGGCTGTGCCGGAGTAGCTGTAGCCGCCCCCGCTTATCGTCAGGGTCGCCTCTCCTCCGGCGGGAAGGCCTATGTCATCCGCGCTGAAGCTTATGGCCTGGCTTCCGGCCGAGGCGTTCTGCACCGTAGTGCTGCTGCCGCCTGTTGCCAGTTTGTCTATCAGCGTCTCCATGCCCTCGTCGGAATTGGAGAAGTTCAGTATGTCCGATGCCGAAATTCCACTGTCCGTCGAGCCTGAACTGGAGCTAAATCCTGTACTGGTATGGGTTTGCGGGGTGTTTGCCCCCCCCCCCCCCCCCCC
>CACYDQ010000092.1 GCA_902773215.1 uncultured Spirochaetaceae bacterium
CCCCTCGAAGATGGCCCGGCTGTCCTTCCGCACGTTGAAGAAGCTGTCTATCATGCTCATCATGAGCGTCTTGCCGAACCTGCGCGGGCGCGTGAAGAGCGTGACCTCGTTGCCGACATTCTCCACAAGCTCATAGATTAATTCGCTTTTGTCAACATAATAGTCGCCGACTTTCCTCATTTCCTCAAAATCCGATTTGCCTACTCCAAGCCTGAACGCCATGCCATCCTCCTGACAACAAGCTGATACGCTCATTCTAACACAAGCAGACAGGCTTGTAAATGCAGGGAATACGGCGCACATCCCCAAAGCCCCTGCCACTCGTCATCGCTCAGGCTGTTGGGAGGCCCCAGGCTTCTGAGGCCCCCCGGTGCGGCGGGGCTAGCTTGCGAAGCCTATCCGCATGCCGCCGGCGCAGTCCTTTTCCTCCTGCATCTCGCACAGCTCGTCAATGATCATGGCGGGGGAAATCTTGTCCTGCGGCATGAAGCGGATTTTACCCTCCAATGCCCCGAAGTCGCCGGGCGTGACGCTCCCGTAGCCCGCGAGCGTCCGTATGTCCCGGTCCGTGAAGCTGAGGTCGCCGAAGAAGCTGTCCGCCTCGTCAAACAGAAGGATGGCTCCGGATGCCTCCGCCTCATCGAATGCCTTCCGTATATTCTTCTCGTTCTCGCCGACATAACAGTCCAGAATGTCGCTCGCCCGCTTCAGGAGGATCTGCTTGTCCAGTGTCCCGGCAATGTAGCGGGCAAACTCGGTCTTGCCCGTTCCCGACAGGCCGTAGAAGAGCATCCTGATGCCGCTTGCGCCCTCGTGCCGCTCGTCGTAGGCCAGGGCGTTCTTGACCATGGCGACGATGTCCTCTGCCGGCATGGTGCTGTTCAGAACGGAAAGGTCGTAGCTTTCCCGCACCGTGTCGCGCATCTTTTTCTTCCCGTACAGGAGCGCGGAATTCGCCTCGAGCACCCTGCGCACGTCGCCGATCACCTCGTCCTTGTTGCCGTCGGACAGGTCCATCCCCCGCACGGTCTTGACCATGTTGTCCACGGAGGCCCCGGTCACGTGGTAGCGGCCGCACAGGTTCATCAGTTCGACCCGCAGCTCCTTGCTCATCGGGAGCGGGTGGAGCTTGCTGTATGCGATGCTCCGGATCAGGCTGCTGCTCATCTGGGGGAAGCAGATGGAGTAGGAGAAGCGGCGTAGCGTGGATTCGTCAAGCTCGTCCGTGTAGTTCAGGATCCAGATGACCTTGTTCACGTTGTTTTCGAGCATCTTGTTGACAGTACCCTTCTGGGACAGGCTGATCTTGCCCCCGAAAAATCCTATGCTCTGCGTCTTGAGGATGGTCTCGGCCTCGTCGACGATGATGACCGAATCCTTTTTCTGCAGGGACAGGAGCCAGTTCAGGCCGCAGATGGCGTTGCTTTTCTGCTCCTCATCGTCCCAGTCGTCAAGCTCAAGCTCGTTCCTGAACATATAGGGCGTGAGTCCCGCGGCCTTGGCAAGGGAACGGGCGTATTCGGTCTTGCCCGACCCGGCGGAACCGTACAGGAGCAGGTTTATGCCGTCGCCTCCCTTGAGCAGACGCACGGCGAGCGCGCTGATGTCCTCCTGTATGGCGTAGGAGTTCAGTTTGTAGCTGTTCCCCCTCCTGTCCTCCTTCAGCAGGTCGCAGAAGTAGGTGTCGATGTTCCCGGCACGGATGCACGCCTGCACGCTCGTCGCAAGCTTCCCGTCCTTGCTCATTATGCTGTACGAGCGGAGCTTCCTGTCCTTCCTGAGCAGGGCCTTCACGTCCTTTTCGTCCATCTCCATGCAGTGCGCGTATGACTGGACGAGGATGTTTTCCGGTTCGTCGTTGTCATCAAAGTCCAGGTAGTCTCTTCTCCGCCTGTGCTGTTCCTGCAGGTTGTCCAGTCCCAGCAGGTGGTTGAAGCGGTATGCCGTATCCAGGAGGAGGGCCTCGTCCTTGTCCAGCTTGAAGGCATCCGCAAAGAAGCGGGTTCTGTCCATCTGGCTGGACAGGGCTTCTACCTCCGGAGGAATCGTGAATTCCTTTGGAATGAGGAAGCCCTCGTTCTTGATGTTGTCCTTGCAGAAGAAGGTGCAGAAGGCTATGTGGGACAGCGTCTCCTCGTCGCCCGCGAACACGGCGCGGAGCATCATGACGTCCAGGGCGCTGCGGGAGCTCCAGCAACCCTTGCTTTCGATGGTGGAATCCTCGTTGTAGTACACATCCAGATTGCCGCAGAAGTTGAACGGGGAGTCTCTTGGGCCGGCCTTCTTGACCGGGGTCAACTTCCCGTCCTCCATGTGGTGGTTCAAAAACGAAAGCCATGAAATATAGGAGGGTGGCATCCAAAAAGTCAAGGAAAAAAGGGAAAAAAATGAAAAAAAAGACGGCGGGGGCGGGCAGCCTCTGCGTGTTGAAGAAAGCCTGCCGCCGTGCTAGAATGGAGGCATGGTGAACATGCGCAAGATGCCCATCGGCATACAGGACTTCCAGAAGCTCCGCGAGGAGGGATTCGTCTACGTGGACAAGACGGAACTTGTCTACAAGCTCGTGCAGAACTCCTGCCCCTACTTCCTCAGTCGCCCGCGCAGGTTTGGCAAGAGCCTGCTCGTGACGACGCTGGAAGCCTACTTCAAGGGCAAGAAAGAGCTGTTCGCGGGACTCAAGATATCGGAGCTCGAGACCGAGTGGGCGGAATACCCGGTACTCAAGTTCAGCCTGGCGGGTGGCGAGTTCACGAGCAAGGACGGGCTCCGCACGGCACTGAACAAGGCTCTCAAGAGTTTTGAGGACGTATACGGATTACCTCACGGAGATGCCGGGGATTTGCCCGGCAGGTTCAAGGATGCTCTCGGGAATGCCAGGGAGAAGACGGGGTTCAGGGTCGTTGTCCTCGTGGACGAGTACGACAATCCCCTGCTCAAGAACATGGGCGAATACCCAGATCTGGAAAAGGCGAACCGCGAGCTGTTCAAGGGCTTCTTCGCCGTCTTAAAGGACTGTGACGGGGACACGCGCTTCGTCCTGTTCACCGGGGTGACCAAGTTTTCTAAGGTGAGCATCTTCAGCGACCTGAACCAGCTGCAGGACATCTCGATGCATCAGAACTATGCTAAGCTCTGCGGCATTACGCAGAATGAACTGGAGCTGTATTTTTCCCCCGAAATTGATGCGATGGCAGAAGAAAACGGCATGACGCGGGAGGATTGCCTTGCCCGGCTCAAGCAGCTGTATGACGGCTATCACTTCACCGAGAAATCTCCGGACATCTACAACCCCTTCAGCCTGATAAATGCGTTCAGCAACAGGAAATTCGGCAAGTACTGGTTCGGTACCGGAACACCGACCTTCCTCGTCAAGCGGCTCAAGGAGATGAACTTCAACCCGCGCACGTTCAGCGACGGCACTTTGTATTCATCCGAGGATGAGATTTCCGATTACAGGCCTGATAACCCGGATGTCGTGCCCCTCCTGTACCAGTCGGGATACCTGACGATAAAGGCGTATGACGACCGGCGCAGTCGGCTCACGCTGGGTTACCCCAACGACGAGGTGAAGTACGGCTTTACCACAAGCCTTGCGTCCGAGTACCTGTACAACCCGGCGGCACGGAACGGCGTAGACATCTTTGCCATAGACGATGCGGTTGAGGACGGCGATACGGATTTGCTCCGCGAGCAGTTCACCGCCCTCTTCGCCCGCCTGCCCTACGCGACTGGCAGCGTGGACGACACGATGCTTGA